>CAXNGR010000292.1:0-5753 GCA_964201265.1 Verrucomicrobiaceae bacterium | reverse complement strand
TGCCTTTTGCAACTCTGGCAGCTTGAAGCTCGCGGGATTGTAGAGATCCCAGTACTTCTTCGGCGCGATGAACGGCAGATGCGGCTTCAAAAAGCCCACGGCGAGGAAAAACGGCTCCTCCGGCTTCGCCTTGGCCGCTTCGAGCCTTTTGATGGCCTCGTCGGCGATCATGCCATCGCCGTAGCGATTGTCCGGCACATCGGCGTTATCCGTCGGAGCGCCACGCGGCAGTTTCCAGGAGGCGGATTTCTTCAGTTTTTCCTGCTCTGGCGTCGGGGGCGGGGGGCTATTTTCCTTCAACATGTAACCGCCCGCCTTGGGGTTAAAATGCGGCACGCTCCACGAGGCCTCGTCGTTCACGTTGCCATGGCCGACATGGAAGATCTTTCCCAGCCCTTCGGCACGGTAGCCGTTCGCCTTGAAATACTGCGGCAGAGTCACCGCATCCGGTACACTTTTGCGGAAGTTCGTCGGCAGATCATAAATCCCGAGCGTCTGCGGACGCAGCCCCGTCGTGAGCGCATTCCGCGAAGGCGAGCACACCGCCTGATTGCAAAACGCCTTCTCAAACAGCACCCCACGCTTCGCCAGCCGGTCGATGTTCGGCGATTGGACGATCTTGTCGCCATAGCAGCCCAGAAGAGGCTTCAAATCATCCACGCAGATGAGCAGGACGTTGGGTTTGGCTGCGGCAAAGAGTGAAGGGCAAAGGGCGAAGAGGAGAAATGCGAAGCGCTTCATGGAGTGGGAACGAGAGCCGGGTGTGCTTTTTCGTAGTCCGCCAGCACCTGCACGCGTTTTTCGGTGAGCGGGTGCGAGGAAAGGGCCTCACCGGCATCGCCGAGATGAGCGTGTTCGGGGTCGATGCGCTGGAGGATGTCGGCCAGCGGTTTAGTGCCCCAGCCGGCCTGGATCATGTAGGCGGCGGCACCAAGGTCGGCCTCCTCTTCGAAACCGCGTGAGTAGCCGCTTTCGGCGAGCATGGCGGGCAAGGCGGAGCCTAAACCGGCGACGGTGGAGATGTCGCCGGTCATGAGGGTCCAGATGAGGAAGACGGCGGAGTTTTGCAGCACGCTGCGCAGGCCGTGCTGCTCGCGCACATGCACGATCTCGTGGGCGAGGACGCCATAGATTTCTTTGTCGTCCTTGGTTTTCTCAATGAGTTCGTCGGTGATGCAGACGAGGCCGTCCGGCAGGGCGAAAGCGTTGGGGAAGGGGGCGGCGAAGAATTCCAGGCGATAGTTTCGCTGGTTCCCTGGCTCCATAACGGCGGCCATGGTTTGAAACTGCTGCTCGATCTTCTGGCGGCGCTCGGCGGAGAGCTTGCTGGGCTCAAAGTCGAACAAGCGGGTGAAGATGGCGCGGGCTTGGTCCGTGGCGACGGCCCCGATCTTGGGTGGCAGACGCATGGCGATGCGTTTGGCGGCAAACGGCAGTCCCCAGATGTAGCCGACGGCCATGAAGGCCAGGAGAAACAACACCGCAGCACCGACCCAGCGCCAGCGTGATTCCAAGCCATGCACGAAATGCATGCCGGTGCGCTTGCCGCAGCGTTGTTCCCATGTGGCGAGAGCGGCGACATCGGTGATCTCCAGCCGCGCGCCATCGGGCAGGGTGAAGTGGCGGGCCATGCGCCCCAAGGGGTCGGAGAGCGGGCATGTGCGCACTTGCTCCACGCGATTGAACTCTGGCGACTCAATGTGGAGCGTGCCGTCAGCCTCCAGCCGCACGCTGACCTCCAGAGCGTGGGAGGACGAGGCTGCGTAATAGGTGCCGGAGAGAGTCACGCGCACTGGTGGGGATCAGAAGCCGATGTCGAAGTCAAAGATGTCCGCGCCGGCATCGCCCATGGCAGAGACATTGCCGCCTAGCGACTGGGCGACGGCGTCCAGACTGCCGCAGGCGATGAAGGTGGTGCGGGCGGCACGATAGCGTGCCATGCGGACCTTTACCCAAGGGATCAACAGACCCAGTGAAAGGAGCACCGCGATGCCATTGGAGATGTAGAGCCAGATGAGATCACGCACGCGCACCTTGGACTCCAGTCGGCCGAGCTGGCCCCAGTGCGTGGTGTTAATGGCGTAGTTGTTGGTGCGGACCTGGTAGTAGAGGAACAGGAGGAAGAACAAGAGGTAAACGGCACTCACGGCAGCAATGACGACGATCTCAGGAATGCCCAAACCTATGCCCGGCCTAGTGTCACTGCGTATGGGGGCATCTGTCGGGATGGTGAGATCTTGGTCTGCGGCTGCGGGAGCCGGGGCCACTGGCTCCGCCTGGACTGAGGAGGCTTCCTTGGTCCGCCCGGCCTTTTTTTGCACCGTATTGAAGAATGGAATCGCGAGACTGGCCAGGATGGCGAGAATGAAGATCAGTCCAAAGGACTTGAAGAAAGTCTTGTAAAAGAAGCCGGCTCGGCCCTGCATGTCCGCCTGGGAGTTGCCCCAGCCCAGATTGCCAAGGAAAAATTTCTTTTGGCGAAACTGCATGTAGGGCGAGATGAGGCCCAGGGTGAATGGAATGAGGAGCGCGAGGCCGAGGAACACGCCATACGCCTCGCCAGTGGTGCCACGGAAGTTGAGGCGCACGTTGCGATGCACCGTGTTGTGCGCACGGAAGCGCAGCGCCTTCTGAATCAGCCAGGGGGAGAGCAACACGATCACCAGCATGACGAGGAGGGCCAGCGGCGGGAACAAAGAGCCGGCCACCGTGTAGATCACGAACAGGCCGCCAAAAAGCAGATTGCCCTTGAGAATAGAGATGGGGTTGCCGGTGAAGTCGAAGGGCTTCCCGTCCAGCAGCGTGTTGCCATAAAAGTAGCGGCGCGTGCGCACCTTGGCCCAGGCGGCATAGATGCCGAGTGTCAGCACGGTGAGCACGACGTTCACGATCCAGATGCGGAAAAACTCGCTTGCGCGGCCATGAAACTCGAAGGGGTGCACACGCTCCTGCGCTGGCGCGGAGTAAGCGGCCGCTGCGGCGGGGGCGGCAGCAGGTGTCACCGCAGGGGCTGCCAGGTCATCCGGCGAGATCGCGCCCAGTGGCGTCCATTCGGTGAGTCCAGTATTCCAGACGAGGCTGAGTGTGGTGAGGGTGCCTGCGGCTTGCAGTTGGCGGATTTCCTCAAAGGAAACCGGTCCCTGCTGCTGCCCGTCTTGCGAGTAATACCATTGTTGCATAAGAACGGCCCGTTATAGGGAGCGTCCTTTCGCTTGGCAATATCCAATTTGCTCCAACCGCAATCACTCCGGCAGCTTGTCGAAGTGAAACTGGCAGCAGCCTAGATCGAGGGTCTTGGCGTTGTTGGAGAGCTTCTCGCGGAAGGTGGCGGCGAGGGCGTAGATGCGGTGCTGGCCTTGTTTTTCCACTTCGAGCAGCCCGGCCTCTTTGAGGACGCGGAGGTGCTTGGAGACGTTGTAGGGCGTGACTTGGAGCGTGTCACAGAGCTCCGTCACGGGTTTCGCTCCGGCGATGAGCTGACGCACGAGCCGCAAGCGCGTCGGCTCGCCCAGGGCACGCATGGCGCTGAGGCAGTCGAATGGTTTGCGGGCGGGCATGGCTCGGAAATACAGCGCGGAGGATTTTTGCGCAAGAAAGGCAATTGGCGCTTGTTTATTTGCCACAAGAGGCAAATACAAAACCCCAATGTCCAAACGCGCACGCTACATCATGATCGGCGGCTTCCTCGGAGCCGGTAAAACGACCACCGTCGGCCGGTTGGCGCGGCATTTGAGCGATCAGGGGCTGAAGGTTGGGCTCATCACGAATGATCAGGCGGGTGGCCTGGTGGATACGAAGCTCCTGCGCGGGCAAGGCTATGCTACGGAAGAAATCGCGGGCGGCTGCTTCTGCTGCCGCTTCAACACGCTCGTGGATGCCGCCGCGAGGCTGAATGACGCTACGAAGCCGGATGTCTTCATCGCAGAGCCGGTCGGGAGCTGCACGGATCTCGTGGCGACGGTGACGTATCCACTGCGCCGCATGTATGGCGATTCCTTCACCATCGCGCCGCTCAGCGTGCTGGTGGACCCGATCCGCGCCCGGCGTGTGTTCGGACTGGATGCAGGCGGCACGTTTTCGCCGAAGGTGGCCTACATCTTCAAAAAGCAGCTCGAAGAGGCCGACATCATCGTCATCAGCAAAAGCGATCTCATCGACGACACCCAGCGCGAGGAACTACGAGCCGTTTTGACGAAGGAATTCCCGCTCGCGAAGATCGTGACAGCCTCACCGCGACAAGAAACCGGCCTCGACGAGCTTTTCGCCAGCCTCATGACGGACGAGCAGGCGCGGCGGAACCCGATGGCCGTCGATTACGAAGTCTATGCCGATGGTGAAGCCCTCCTCGGCTGGCTGAATGCCACCGTCACGTTGAAGTCGGACGATGAGTTCGAGGCGAACGACTTCCTCAAAAAGCTCGCCACGCATGTGCAGGGTCGCTTGCAGCTCGCAGGCGTCGAGATCGCCCATTTCAAGATGACCTTCAGCCCCGATGACGGCATCGCGGGCGAGCTGGCAAGCATCAATCTCGTACGCAGCGACTACGTGGCCGAACTCGGCATGGAACTCGACGAACCGAGCACCGGCGGCCAGCTCATCATCAATCTGCGTGCCGAGGCCGATCCCGCGTCGCTCATGGAAGCGGTCAAAGCCGGAGTCGAAGCCACCGCCGCGCAATTCTTTGGCCTCAAAGCCACGCTCGATCACGAAGAGCACTTCCGCCCCGGCAAACCGACGCCAACGCATCGCGACGGTTGAAGGAGTCTTTTGAGTTTTTTCGCTTCGCCCACGTTGAGTCGGGCTTCATTTGATGCCAGCTCGCTTTTCCGCCTCGGCTACCATGTCGGAGAGCTTGCGGCCCATACCATGAGCCATGCGGAAGTACACGTCGATGGAGGGCGTGCGCATCTGCTTCTCGACGTAGCCGATCATCTGACAGCTCAGTGATCCAGCCTCGGCCTCCTTGTTCTGGGACAGCCCCTCTTCCTCGCGGCATTCACGAGCGATCTGTGCGAGATGGGCGCACAGTTTTTCGCTCAGGATGATGGCTCGGTGTTTGGGCACGACGGGCCTCATAGAAGTGCCAACCGCTCAATCGTGGCATTTCACAGTTGTGAGAACCTATGGGGCAGGTTTAGTCATCACCCATGACTAACCCGGCATTCCGCAATCCCCCCAACTCTGACGGCTCCGCCGTAGGGATGCGTTTTGACTGCGCCGGAAACCCAACTGCGGAGGATTGGAACTGAACGCATGCCGACGCTGAATTGGATCGGCAAGGAGGCCGTCATCAACCATCATCTCGATGTGCCCTTCCACTTGCTGAAGGACGTGCCGGACCTCGGCTGCGGCGATCCCGGCAGCGGCAATCTCATCGTGGAGGGGGACAACCTCCTCGCCCTCAAAGCCCTGCTTCCCTACTACAAGGGCAAGGTGAAGTGCATCTGCATCGACCCACCATACAACACTGGCAACGAAGGCTGGGCCTACAACGACAACGTCAACAGCCCCGAGATTCGCCAATGGCTGGGCGCGGTGGTGGGCAAAGAGGGCGAAACGCTTGACCGCCACGACCGCTGGCTGTGCATGATGTACCCCCGGCTGGTGCTGCTGCGGCAGTTTTTGCGCGAGGATGGCGCGATTTTTGTGTCGATTGACGACAACGAGGTGGCGACGCTGCGACTGGTGATGGATGAGATTTTCGGGGCAGGGAATTTTGTTGCCACATTCATATGGCAGAAACGCACCACGAG
>CAXNGR010000291.1:0-5757 GCA_964201265.1 Verrucomicrobiaceae bacterium | reverse complement strand
CATTTAGCATCGGAGGTTATCTGGGCGGTCGGCTGGCGGACAGGCGGCCAGCGCTGGACCTGATCGGCTGGCTATTGGCGGGCGCGGCGGTGCTCACACTCTTCATCCCGGCGCTGAACATGGCCTTCAGCCTCTCTCTGCGCGGGTTTGGCATCATCAGCGGTCCGCTCATCATCTCGCTCTTGCTCTTTGCCCTACCGGGCGTGCTGCTGGGTGCAGTTTCCCCGGCTTCGGTGCGGTTTTACAGCCTCACGCAGAAGGACACGCATGTCGGAGCGGCGGCGGGCACGATCAGCATGCTCGGCTCTCTCGGCAGTTTCGTGGGCACCTTTGTCTCCGGTTTTTTCCTGCTCTCCACCTTCAAGGTGAGCGCCATTTTCATCGGCTGTGGTGTGGCCTTGCTGCTGCTGGCGGTGATCTCCCTCGTCATGGCCAAAAGTAATGCCAAGGGGCAGGTCATCGCGGCTGGATTGATCGCCGCCGCCGTGGGCTGGAATACGGAGCAGCCGCCTTACCTCGGGATCATCCACGAGCGTGAGTCGGCCTACCACCGCATCAGTGTCATCGAGGAAGGTATCAGCCCGCACAAGCGCCGCCTACTCTCACTCGACTCCACGCAAGAAGGCGGCATGAACCCGGAGACCGGGGAGCTGATCCTGCCCTACCAGGAATACTGGAAGCTCGCCCTGTTGCGTGAGCCGGCGGAGATCACCAGTGCGATATTCATCGGCGCGGGCGCTTTTGGCATGCCGGAGAATGTCTCGCGGGATTTTCCGAAGGCCGCAGTCGATGTCGTCGAGATCGACCCCGAGGTCATTGATGTGGGACGGAAATTCTTCAAGCTCGACGAGCATCCCCGCGTCACCGCGCACGCTGCTGACGCGCGCCGCTTCCTGCACCTCTCTGGGGGAAAAAAATGGGACATGATCTTCGGAGACGCCTACAACGGGCGGCACGCCATCCCCTCCCACCTCGCCACGCGCGAGTTTTTTCAAATGGTGGCCGATCATCTGGAGCCGCGTGGCGTTTACGTCATGAACATCATCTCTGCGGTCAACGGACGTAAATCCGATCTCACGGGCGGCATGATCGCCACGCTGCGGCAGGTGTTTCCCTCGGTAGAGGTCTTCGCCGTCGGTGGGCGGCGCGACGAGCCACAGAACATCGTCCTTTTCTGCTCTCGTGAAAATTTGCGCCTACTCATTGCCGACCGCTACACCGCCGCTGGTTCGTGGCAGGAGCGCCTCATCCGCACCCATCTCCCCGGCGGCACCGTGCCGCGCTCCGAGGTCGTCTTTACTGACGACTACAACCCCGTCGATGCCATCATCGCCCGCGGTCTGCTGGAGTGACAGGAATGGGGCCATCCTGGCCCAGGTTTGAGTGAGGGATCAGGTTCATCCCTTCGCAGTAAAGCTACGGAGAATGGAACGATCCCCTCCTATTTCAGCGGTTTCGCTGCAGGAGCCAGGGCTGGTGCCACAAAGGCGTCAAACACCAGCACGCCCTTAAGTGCGTCCACGGCGCGTTCGAGTTGCCTGTCGCCGAGATTCGCCAACTCCAAGGCCGCCGCCTCGCCCGTTCCATGCGCCATCCGCCATTTCGCGACGCGGCTTTCCTCCTCCGAGGTCAGCGCGGCGACGATGTTTGGCTCCACGCCGTTTTCATGGATCGTGCGGTGGCTCGGCGTGTAATACTTCGCCGTCGTCAGCCGCATCGCCGCGCCGTTTTTCATCGGTAAAATCGTCTGCACGCTGCCTTTGCCGAAACTCGTCGTGCCCACGACAATCGCCCGTTTTAAATCCTGCAACGCACCTGCGGTGAGTTCGGAGGCGCTCGCGCTACCGTGATTGATCAGCACCGCGATGGGATACTTTCTCGGTTCCTTCCCGCCGCGTGAGGGCGTGCGATAGGGCGGTGGATTCTGCGAGGCCACACGGCCCTCAGTCGTGACCACCACAGTGTTTTCCGGCAGAAACTCTCCGCAGATCGCCACCGCGCTGTCAACTAGGCCGCCGGGGTTGTTCCGCAGGTCGAGCACGAAGGCCTGCATGCCCTGTTTTTCCAATTCGTCCAAGGCATCGCTCAGTTCAGCCGCCGTCGGCGCGTTGAACTGCGACACCCGCGTGTAGCCGATCTTGTACTCGCCCGCCATCTTGGGCGACAGCAGCATTTGGTCATGCACGGACGACTCCGCCAGAGTCTCATGCTTCACCTTGAAATCCAGAAACTGCTTCGTGCCCGGTCGGCGCACTGTGAGCCGCACTTCATCGCCCGCCTTGCCCTTGAGCAGTTGCATCGCCTCCACCACACCCACGGAATCCGTCAGTACATCGTTGATGCGCACGAGCTGGTCGCCCGCCAGCACGCCTGCCGCCGCCGCCGGGCCGTCTTCCCGCACGGTGATGATCGTAAGTTGGTTCTGCCGTAGCGCGATGGTGATGCCGATGCCTTCCGAAGTGTCGCTTTGCTCACGCTGCATGTCTTCAAACAGTGACTTGCCCATGTACTCGCAATGCGGGTCCAGACGGCGCAGCATGCCTTCCAGCGCCCCTTCCACCAGCTCCTCATAGGTGATCTTCGACTCATCCACATAATTCTGCCGCACCATCTCCATCGCCCGCGTCAGCATCTCCATCTGTCTGTAAGCATCCTCCGGCGGCGGCTTCACTGGTGGGGACGCAGGGGCGGGTTTCGGTTCGTCCTTCGGCTTTCCTTTGGGAGCGGGCTTGTCTTCGGCTGGCGCTGTCGCAGGCTTTGGTGCGGGGCTTGCTGTCGGAGCAGGAACCGGGGTCGTCGGGGCCGCCTGCAAACACATGCTGGCGGCCAGAGAGAAAAGGAGTGCGGGGGCGCAACGCATGATGCCACAGTGCATGAATCAGCGCGATGGGACAGGGGAAATTCAGTCTTGCGGCCCACTCTGCTCACTCAAGTGTGATCTCGTTCCAATAAGAGAACTCCATGCTCCACCCATTGGCATGAGCTTCGAGTCGAAGCGTGACGTCCTGGCCCTTCCATTTCGCCAAATCGACCTCCACGGTCTTCCAGCGTGGCTTCTCATGGTCCACAGCCACCTCCTTGACGACTTGACCGTTGACCACCGCCTTGACGATCCAATCCCCGCGATCATCCGCCGCCACGTTGAACTTGAGCTTTGTCTCCTCGATCTTCATCTTCCGCTCAAAGCTCGCGGGTGTTTTCTTGTCCGGGAACGGATGCATGAGCAGCACGTTCGTTTTGCCATGGTATTCGGCCAGTTTGACCGGAGTGCGCTCGAAATCGGGCGCGTTGACCTTCCAGTCGGGATTCCACAGGCTGACGCTCTCCCAGTCGATGGCGCGCCAGTTGGTGCCTTTGGGTTTGGCGTTCGTGTCGGCGACTTCGACGCCTTTGATGAGCAAATCCTTCTTGGCGGGTGTCAGCGAGCCTTCTTCGGGCGGAGCGAGGATGTACCAGATCAAATCGCGGAACATCGCATCCGGCAAAGCGCCGAAGCCCATGGGCATGAGGCTCTGTTTCGTGTTGGTGATCGTGGCGATTTGATCACGAGGCACGACCTGCGCGGCACCGCCCGCGCCGAGAAGCTTCATATGGCCCGGTGTGTCTTCGACGACGCGGCCGGCGAGCGTGCGGCCGTCCTTGGTGGCGACGGTGAAGTTCTCGTAGCCGTTGCCGATGATCTGATTGGGGTCGATCACGTTGGCGAGGATCGCATCAAGATTGCTGCGACCGCTGCCGATCAAATCAGGCCCCACCTTCTGTCCACCGCCGTGGAACTCGTGGCAGACCATGCAGGTGGAGGTGAAGATGAGCTTGCCGTTGGCAAGATCGGGCTCGCCGGTCAAACAGGCCTGCTTCTTCGCGGCGATGAGCGATTTCACGTCGTCTGACGAATCCTGCCAAGCTCCTAGCACTTTGAAGGCGTGATCGCGGATGGCCTTGTCCTTGCTCGTTGCCAATGCACGCCGCACCGGAGCCGGAAAGCCGCTGGCGCTGACTTTTTTTGTCGAAATCGCGTCCAGCATGGCCTTCGTCCATGTCGCACGGCTGGAGAGCGCCTCCAGCGCAGCGAGGCGCAGATTAAAATCCTTCGACGCGGCCTGAGTGAGCAGTAGTGCGATAAAATCATCGCCTCCGAGGTCCGCCGCCGCACGAATCGCCGCAACGCCGAGCGTGGTGGACGTGCCCGGAGCCAGCAGTGGCTTCAGCCCTTCCTTCACGGCGTCCGTCTTCACCTTCCGCAGCGATTGCAGCACCGAGATGCGGTCCTTCTCAGGCTTCGAGGCATCGTGCAGCGCAACGATCATCTCCTTCACCGCCACTTCATCGCCCCACAGCACCGCGAGTGTCTGCGCATGCTTCCGCACGTCCGCATTCGCTGACGAACGCCATTTCGCGAGACTGGCCGAAACATCTTTCACCGGCTTGATCACACCGCCTTCCTGACCTTTGACGAGGCCGTCGAGCGCATGGGCGAGGAGGATGTCGTGCTCAGCGATCTTGTCGCAAAACTCGACCGCGAGATCGAGGTTCTCAGCCTTGCGGGTGTCGCAGAGGCGGCGCATGGCTTTGTAGGAGAGTGTGCGGGAGAGCGGTTGTGACCTAATCATGCGTTCGACGTTGTGGTGGACTCCCCAGTTCGTCCCTGCATATATCCCGAGAGCAGGCTCCCAAGCTTGCCAAATAGACCATTTCAGATTCTTGTCCGCGTTTGAAGCGGAGTTTTCAGTCAATCTGGCCCAAGTGAAAAAGACTTCAGCGGCAGATTGAGAACCAACAGGTGTTGGGCCTGACCGGGTCAATTGTCTCGTAAATGCCTGTCGGCACATAATGGCCACGGCGTTTTTTACCGCCTCGTTTGAATCCGCGAGTAATGGTCTTGAGGCGGCAAGCAGACTTCCCCCAATTTCTGGAAATTCGTACCACGTATAATCTCCCTCGCTACGAATGATGGCCTTCCTAACCAAATATTCTCCCAAGGCTCGCGCGGCCCATAAACGATAATTTGGCTCGTTGGATTGAACCAACAAACAATAAAGGTCCATATCAAGATAGCCTGATGAGATGACCGTCCACAAAGAGTCCAACGCTACATTGTCCTGACGTCGTTGTATCAAGGCAACGAGTTGGTTGATAAGTAATCGTATTTCCGAACTGTCTGTTGCCGCAGAATCGAGTTGCTGTTCCAGCAGCATTCTCCTCGCCATGCGGCGCATCCAGTTGTTGGGATGCTCCAGGGTCTTCACGAGGTCGGCGGAGGAGAGTTTTTTGAGGTCGAGGACGGCACGATCGCGGCTGCCGTAGCTTGGCTCTCCAGAGCCGAGACGAGCGGCGGTTGATTCACGCTGGGTCATGGATTCGGCGGATGACGCTTTAGGGACGTTCGACTCGGCTTTGGAAAGCCAAGCTACTCGCCAGATGCGCCCGCGTTCGCGGTCCACGCCTTCGGGGTTCGCTTTCGCGTTTTGGTAGCAGGGATACTTGTCGCACCAGTCCATGATCCAGAGGAAGCCGTCGGGGCCGGTCTGGGTGCTGACGGGGCGGAACCAGCCGTCGTTGGCGCGGAGGAAGTCGCGATGCGGCTCGCATTTGAAGGTGGCACCGACGGGCGTGAGGATTTCTTCGTGTATGGCGTTGTCGTGGATGTTGCCGATGAAGGCGTGGCCGTGGGTGTCGGCAGGATAGCGCCCGCCTTGATAAATCTGCACGCCGGCATAGGCGGCGCGGAAGTGTTTGTGCTTCACGATGCTGGGTAGC
>CAXNGR010000290.1:0-5757 GCA_964201265.1 Verrucomicrobiaceae bacterium | reverse complement strand
ACAGTTGCTTGGCTTGGTACTCGTGGATGTTCATGGGGGAAAATGGGGGAGGCGAGCCGCGATAGTAGGGGCACGACCCGAAGCGTCAAGGCGCATTCCCCGGTGAAGGAAAGAATGCCGTGCTTGCCGCGCTGAAAAGGCTGCGGCATAGCGCTGGCATGCAGATTGACGTGGTGACGCTTTTCCCGGAACTGGTCTCGGTGCCCATGGGCCTGAGCATGATGGGACGCGCCCAGGAGAAGGGACTTTTGGACCTGCGAGTGCATGATCTGCGTGAGCAGGGGCTCGGGAAACACCGTCATGTGGATGACACGCCTTACGGTGGCGGGCAGGGAATGGTGATCCGCCCGGAGCCGGTGTTTGAAACGCTGGACCGCCTGGATACGCCGGTGGCCCGCATCATTTACCTCTCTCCCGCAGGCAAGCGGTTTGATCAGGCGACGGCACGGCGTCTGTCCGCCGAATCGCATTTGATTTTCCTCTCCGGCCACTACGAGGGCATCGACCACCGCATCATCGAGCACTGGGTGGATGAGGAGATCAGTCTCGGCGACTATGTGCTCACGAACGGAGCCATCGCCGCCGTGGTGGTGATAGATGCCATCGTGCGCCTGCTGCCCGGTGTGTTGGGCGATGAGATGAGCGCCGTGGAGGAGAGCTTCGGCACCAGCGGCCTGCTGGAAGCGCCGCAGTACACGAAACCTGCCGAGTATCGCGGTCTGAAGGTGCCTGACATGCTGCTCAGTGGCAATCACGCCAAGATCGCCGCATGGCGGGAGCAGCAGGCTTTGGAGCGCACGCGGACGAACCGGCCCGACCTGCTGTGAAACGAGATGCGACCGCGCATGACATTTCGTTTGACGATCTCACACGCTTCACGCTAAATAGCGCCGCGCTGCCCCGACCGGCAGAATGACGCAACGGTGAGGTGGCTGAGTGGTCGAAAGCACATCTTTGCTAAAGATGCGTAGCCTTAACAGCTACCGAGGGTTCGAATCCCTCCCTCACCGCCAGTTTTCCTCTCCTCTCTGACATCGCAGGGTTCAACCAAGAGAAACTGGCTAACGGCCTGTTATCAAGCTCATGAAGTGCCGGTCAGATGTCAGCAGTGGTGCTGGCATAGACGGCACCTCTCACTCTTCACCTCTGAGTTCTCAGGCCTGGAGGTTTTCAATTGGTTGTCAGGTCACTTCACCGGCTTCGGCTTGAAAATGTCGCTGCCGGCGATTTGCAACAGGCCGTTGCGGGTCATGTAGAAGATGTCGGGATCACCTTTGACTTGGCCGAAATAGAAAGCGGTGGTGGCGTTTGGCTGAGTGGGGGAGAAGAGGATTTCAAGCTCGCGGACTGGGCCGTCGATGCGCCCAGGTTCGCCGAGGACGATCTGGATGGTGAGGAAAGGGGTTTTGAGCGCTTCGATGGCGGCACTGCGGTCCACCGCCCAGTCCTGGACGGTGAATTTAGCGAGATTGCCAGCGAGTTGGTCGGCTTTCACGCGGTCGATCTCGTCGCTGACATCGCGTCCTCCGCGCGTGGCTTTCCATTCGGCAGAGACGGGGTTGTATTCGAGGATGATGGGCGTGTTGGCTCCGAGGGCGAGGCTGAGCCGACGCAGGGCAAAGGTGGTGAAGCGCAGGGCACCGAGGCCTTTCCATTTGATGCCGTCGGTCGGCAGGGAAGGGAGCAGGGAAGCGTCGATGCGGTAGATGAAGGGTTCGTGCTCGTATTTGGCGAAGAACTGGGTGCTCTCCGCATTGTGGCCGAACATGAGTTTCACGGGTTTTTCGCGTGAGGGAGTCCAGGTGATGGTCTGGAAGGGAGCATCAAGCCCGTAAGGTGTCAGATCGGCGGCGGTATCAGCGGTAAATTGGAGGATCTCGTGGGTGTTGAGGGCGCTGAGAGCGCGGGCGATGCGCTCGCCATTGGCGGGGTCCCAGTTGCCATGGCGCAGCAAGTACCAGGAGCCGCCTTCGTTGCGCAGGCTGACCTCGGGATGCGCCTTGCTGTTGATGGTGAGGAATTCAAGGCGCTCACCGTCGATCTGGGCCAGGAGGTGGTCACGCAGGTTATTGGGCTGCACCCAGAGGCTGGCGAGATTCTTCGCGGCGACGGTGAAGACGGGCTTTCGCCAAGCCGCGATGGCGGTGGTGTTGGTCTGCTTTTCGTCGGCAGGCTTTTTCAGGGTGATCTCGTAGCTTTTGTCACGCGGCTTGGAGGTGATGACGATCTTGATTTCGTCCGCAGGCATGTCTGCAGCTTCGGTCTTCGTGGGGGGGCTGCTTGAGGCAGTGGCGTCCTTGGACTCGGTGACTTCGATGTTCAGAAGGGTTGAGAGCAGCTCGGTGATGCGCTCTTTGCTGCCACGGGTTCTGAGGGGTTTTTCCAAACTCCAAGGAGCATGCTCATTTTCACGAGCGAGGACGATCTGGCCGGAGGCCTGAGTGAGGGTAATCCCAGTGATGACCTCGGCAGGCAGGCGGAGGAGCTTGGGGTCACGCCAAGTCGTGGTGGGAATCTGTAGGACGAGCGGAGCTTCACTCTTGGCCAGGTAC
This sequence comes from Verrucomicrobiaceae bacterium, assembly GCA_964201265.1. GTDB lineage: Bacteria > Verrucomicrobiota > Verrucomicrobiia > Verrucomicrobiales > Verrucomicrobiaceae > Prosthecobacter. Next base: position 3,205 of record CAXNGR010000290.1, on the reverse strand, counting down.
CAAGCCGGTTCCTCGCCGAGCTTTCCAGGAACCCCCATGTAGTAGTTGTTTTCGATGACGGCTGGAGAGCCAAACCAAGACTCATGCACCACGGTGTCTCCCGCGAACAACCGAACTTTGTGGCGCGGCTTGTCGAGGCCGGTCTTCTGCCATTCGCTGTCGTCAAACTCCTCGCGGTGGATGCGCTCCACCCACTCCACACCATCAAGGGTGAGGATGAGAGCGGCGACATGCTGTGGATCTGCGACATCCGGGAACGGAGCCTCGATCCGCCATGAGGCTCCGTCGCGCACGAGGGTGAGCGGAGTGTTTTCTGAGTTCAGCACCTCAATGCGTGTGACTTTGTCTTTTTCGAAGCGGGCGGGGCCGCGCTTGATCTCACGCAACTCCTGGGCGGAGGGGAAATAACGCTCGACACCCAAGATGAGTGCCCCGAGCCCGGCGACGATCAGGAACAGGATGACAGTGGTGCGCGTGTTCATGCGAAAAATCGGCTCATGCGGCCCGCCGCCCAGCCCAGATCATGAAACCGAAGCCCAGGACGATGCCCGGCAGCGTGATGGAGGTGACCCAGAAGATCAGCTCGTGCTGGCGCGAGGTGAGCTGGATGCGGTAAGAGCGCTTCGGCTTTGCGGTGATGCCGATGCGACTCTCACGAGCCATCAGCCAGTTCAGCCCGGCGGCCACAAAATCACGACCGACGGCGAGCATCGTCTGTTTGTCGAGCAGGGTGGAGTTGGACACCACGACCATGCGTGAACTTTCGGCCCGCAGGCTTTCATCTTCCACGGCACCTCGCTCAATGCTGGCGGCCAGATAGATCGGCGGGACCGTGTCCTTCTCATCGACGACAGGCAGCTCTTCAAGGAACTGCGATTCGCCCCAGTAGCGCGGCGAGGCGCGGAGGAGTGGCAGGACGTTAATGGATTGCTCTCTGAGCGCGGGATCGTCAGAACGCAGGTCGAGAGACTCCGACTGACCGACGAGAGTGATCGAGGATGAGGCAAGGTGACGGATGAACGGCACTTCCTTCATGAACTCAGCCTGCACGGAAAACTCCTTCTTTGCACCAGTGCTCGTGCTCTCAGCCACTAGGACGCGGTCGCCACGCGGACGGACGCCGTTGAGGGCAAGGAGCGCAGAAAGCCGCGCCGTCTCGCCACCCGGATCGAGCATGATGAAGAGTCCAGCACGTTTCCTCTTCCAGTATTCATCGAGCATGACGATCTCGCGTTCGGAAAGGTCATACCGCGCACCGAGCAGCAGCAACCCGTCGGCATCGGCAGGGACTTTGCTCACTTCGGAGAGGTTGATGGACACAATTTCGAAGTTCTGCTGCTTGCCGAGGTCCTGGGCAGCATTGTAGGCGTCGCTGAGAGAAGTTTCGGAGCGGCTGCCTTTGCCGACGACATAATAAAACCGGCGTACACGGCCCTCCACGACGGAGATGAGCGCGGAGCTGATGGCATCCTCCCCACGAAATTCGATGATCTGGCGGTTGGTGCTCGTGCCTGACTCGCGGATAACGAGTTCCTCCTCGGTGATGAACCGTTTGTTGTTCCCACAGCGTAGCAACACACCGTTTTGCGCGAGAGAGAGGCCCGTGTCGGCCTTGAGCTGTTCGGCACGCTCAATGTCGCGCACGGGGTCGATGGAGCGGATTTTGATGCGCTGGCGTCCGTGCAGGCGGTATTCTTCGGAGAGGGACTGCACCTCGCCATACACCTTCGAATCACGTCCGAAGACGATGTAGATCTGCACATCGCGGGAGAGGTGGGACAGGTAGTTCAGCGTGTCCTGGCTCAGCGTGTACTCCTGGCCGGGGCTGAGATCCCAGCGCCAGTAGTGGCGGTAGCTGAGGCGGTTGATGCCGACGAACAGTGCCAGGGCCAGAACGACCTGAATGAAGACGTTCATGCCGATGCCGTAGCGCTTCGGCATCTCGCGTGGAGCAGCGGCGGTTTCTTGAGGCGGTTCGGAATCCGGCATGAGAGGGTGAGTTCAAACGGCGCTCACGGGCGCCAGCGGCGGAACTCCACGACGTGGTGCGTGAAGGCGAGAAACAGCAGGGACATGCTGAGGTAGTAGGCCAGCGGGCGGCTGTCGATGAGTCCGGCGGTGAAAATGCGGATGTGCTCCGTCGCGGCGAAGTAATTGACCACATCCACGATGGAATCGGAGATCTTCCGCCCTACCACCATGATGAAAATGCCCAGCAGGAAATGCATGAGGCTTAGAGTGAAGGAAATGATCGCCGCGACGATCTGATTCGAGGTGAGTGAGGAGGCGAAGCAACCCACAGCTAGGTTAAACATGCCCATCACCACCAGGATGAGATAGGCCCCCTGCATGGCCCCGGCGGGCACCTCCACCTGCCCGGCGCTGATCCAGGAGGAGAACTTGAAGTTGAACAGGCTCGGCAGCCACAGCACGCAGTAAACAATGACCGAGGCCAAGTATTTGGAACCCACAACCTGCCAAGCGCGCACCGGCGCGGTGAACAGCGTCTCCAGCGTGCCTAGCTTTTTCTCCTCCGCGAAGAGGCGCATCGTTAGCAGCGGGAAGATGAAGAAGTAGGACAGCCAGAACCACATGGCGTGGAAGGTCCAGCTCACGATGGAACCTTCGCTGGGGGCACTTTCGAGCACGGACAATGCGGCGCGGAAGGCGAAACCGTTCAAGATCATCACCAGCGCCAGCACCACATAGGCCACGGGCGAGACGAAAAAGCTGTGCAGCTCTTTTTTGAGCAGAATCCAGAAAATCCTCATAGGACGTGAGTTGGGATGTCGCCAGGAATGCCGGCGTTCATGGACAGCTCGACGAAGACATCCTCTAAAGTCGGGAGCTGGCGGTGCATCTCGCGGACGCGCCATTTTTGCTTCAAGGCGAGATCCAGCACTGCGTCCCGCACGTCATGGCCCGGCTCCACGCGAAGGGTGAAGCGCCGCCATGGATGGACCAGCAGCTTTTCTTCGTTGGTTTTGCGCACGCCGGGGAGAGCCGCCAGTTTTTCCGCCAGGTTGCCCACGCCTTCGAGCTCGAGGTGTAGCAGGGTGGTGGAGCGGAGTTGGCGGGTCAGGTTTTCCGGGGTGTCGTTGGCACGGATGCGGCCTTGGTGGATCATCACCACGCGGTCGCAGGTCTGCTCCACCTCATGCAAAATGTGCGTGGATAGCAGCACGGTGTGCTTGGACTTCAAATT
>CAXNGR010000289.1:0-5763 GCA_964201265.1 Verrucomicrobiaceae bacterium | reverse complement strand
TCCTTTATCAAAGCCGGTGAAATGAAAAAGTTAGCTCGATCAATCAATTCATTGAGGCAGTTGCGAATCGAAGCGATGCGTCCTGCCTTTTTTTCCAGTAACAACATGCCCAGCAGGCCGGTGATCTTGAGTCCTAGTTCGTCAGCGATTGCACGTCCTTTGCGTTCATCAATGAGGAGCAAATCGGCTCGACGAAATAACGCCAGCGCGATGGCTCCTGCCTCACCCTCATCCAGCTTCAGTTTGGCTGCGAAGACACGCTCTTCGGTGCTCAGTATCTCCCGCACGATCCAACCTTCTCGAAAAGCAGTTTCGATTCGATGCTTGGATGCCAGATCTTTTGCCTGTGCCAGTTCATCCGCCACAATGTCTGGAACAACAACCAAGGGATGCTGCCGTCTGAGCACATCCAGCATGTCCACGATCGCAAGATTGGAGATGATGGATGTGTCGCTAATGACCAGCATGACCGTGAGCATAGGCGATGTCCTGAGCCAGCATCTCGTGAGTATAATGCAGGTGGATGCCACGTCTGCGCAGTTCCCCCTGAAACTCGATGACATCCATGCCTGTCATGCGTCTAGCCTGCCCAAAGGAAGCGATTTCCTTTTGGTAAAGAAGGCAGGCCATCTCGACCATGATCTTCCGCCCCTGCTCAGGCTCCGTGGCAGCAGCTTTTTCAGTGATGTCGGGAAAGTTCGCTTCGATCTTCATGCCCCCAAGATGCCCTTTCCCCCTCTTTCTGCCAACAACTGAATTTCCCGCCATGCGCTCCTTTCTTTTCCTCGCCTTCACCGCTTCCGCACTCGCTCAAATCGGGCCGAATTATGAACGCCCGTCCACGGCGACCTCGCCGAAGTTCAAAGGTGTGACGTGGCGTGCCGCGTCTCCCTCCGCTCATCTGCCGAAGGGGGAATGGTGGAAGGTCTTCAACGATTCACGACTCAACAACCTCGTGGCGGCTGCCACAGCGAACAATCAGCAGCTCAAGGGCGCGATTGCCCGCTTCGACCAAGCCCGAGCAGCCGCTCGCATGTCGCGTGGTGATTTCTTTCCCTCGTTGAGCCTGCCGCTCACTGCTGAGACGCAGCAGACCTCGGAGAACATGCCGTCACCATTTCCGCTCAATGGTCTTCGTTATGACGGCCCGGCTTACAACGCGCCGCTCGATTTCAGTTGGGAACTCGATCTTTGGGGCAAGCTCCGCCGTCAGGCCGAGGGAACCCGCGCGGAAGCAGCAGCCGCAGCAGATGCGATGCACAATGTGCTTCTCGGCATCCAGGCCGAGGTGGCGATGAACTACTTCAAGCTCCGCACGCTCGACAATGAGATGCGCATCGTGCGTGAAGCCGTCGGCTGGCGCAATGAGGCGCTCAAAATTGCTGGTGCGCGCGTGCAGGCCGGTGCGGGCAGTGAATTGGAGCAAGCGCAGGCCGAAACGGAAGTGGCGACTGCGGAAGCGGAAATTTCTGCACTCCAAGCGCAACGCGATCAGCTCGAAAACGTCCTCGCCATTCTGATCGGCACCAGCGCATCGAGCTTCCGTGTGCCTGCATCGACTGGAACGCTTTACGCACCTCCCAGCGTGCCTGCGGGTGTGCCGAGTGACTTGCTGGAGCGTCGTCCTGACATCTCGCAGGCCGAGCGCGTGCTCGAAGCCGCCACCGCACGCATCGGCGTCGCCAAGGCACAGTTTTTCCCCAGTGTGAAGTTGATGGGGCGCGGCGGATTTCAGAGCGGAGACATCGACATCCTCTTTGAACCGACCTCGCTCATGTGGAGCATGGGGCCGAGTGTCAGTGTGCCGCTCTTCTCCGGAAACAAGAATCGCTGGAACCTCACCAAAACGAAGGCCGCGCACGACGAGGCACTCGCCGGCTATCGTCAGGCCTTTCTCGCTGCTTTGGCCGATGTGGAGACCAGCTTGTCCTCAATCCGCAACCTCAGCACGCAGGCAGGTTCCCAGCAGCGCGCCCGCACCAGTGCTGAAAGGGCCGCGCAACTGGCCAAAACCCGCTACGAGGCCGGAACAAGCCCTTATCTCGATGTGATCGAGGCCAATCGCATGACTTTGTCCACACAACGCGCCACCGCGCAGATCGCCGGACAGCGCTTGATCGCGACGGTTGGATTGATGAAAGCCCTGGGTGGCGGCTGGGATCAGAAAATGCCGACGATAGTGCCTGCAATGACGCCTGACCCTGCGGCGAAGAACACGGATCAAGACAAGCCCGGTTTCTTCTCGAGGGTGAAGGGGTTGTTCAGCAAAGACTGACTCCGAAGCCCAAAATCATGATTGGCTTTCTAAAGCCGTTCGGTCATGATTTCGCGCATGGCCCAATACACCGTTCAACCTGGCGATAATCCCTCCAAAATCGCGAAATCCTTCGGGATGACGCTTTCACAGTTTCAGAAGCTCAATCCCGGACTCGTCGAATGGGGTTCGGGCAACTGGAAAGTTTTGTTTCCGGGGCAGATCGTGAATGTCAGCGGCGTCGTGACCGGGATGCCTCCAGAAACCGTGGCTGCAGCGCCCACGAGTTTTGCCGCGCCGCCGCCGTGGATGCAGATCGCCATCATGGAGCAGGGCGTGCAGGAGTGGGCGAACGGCGACAACCCGCGCATCCTCGAATACCTCAAGAGTTGCGGCATCAGCGGCAGCCTGCTGAAGGATGAGACGGCCTGGTGCGCTGCTTTTGTGAACTGGTGTGTGCTGCGTTCCGGCTACCAGCCGAAGGGCAGTGCGAAAGTCTCTGACTGGTGGAGCTGGGGCCGCCCCGTGGCCGCAACGTATGGCGCGATCTGCATTCTTCAGCCGCTCACCGTGGACCAGGCCAGCAGCGGCCACATAGGCTTCCTGCACGCGCAGGACGCCACGAATGTCTGGCTGCTCAGCGGGAACTCGAAGAACCAGGTGCGCATTTCAGCGTATCCGAAGAGCAAGCTGATTCACAACGCTCCGTATCGCTGGGCGTTCTGAGGTTTTCTGCCGAAGGACGCATCACTTCCCCGTGCGCAGATAAGCCACGATGTCGGCCACGTCCTGGGCACTGAGGCCGAGTTGAGTGGCGCTGAGCATCATGCTGGTGGTGAGCTTAGCGCGGCTCTTGAGGCGAGTTCTGGGAATGTATTGATTCACGCCGCCCATGCTCCGCACGATCATGATGTCGCCCTCGGTGAGCAGCATGCCGTGGATCTTGGTGCCATCTTTGAGGAGGAACTCCTGGCCATCGTAGCCGTGAGCAATGTCCTTGCTCGGCTCCACTAGGGCCTGCGCGACGATCTCCGTGGGCTGGCCGCGGCCCCAGCCGTCGAGATTCGGCCCGAATTCCACGCCCTGACCGTTGATCTGGTGGCACATAACGCAGCGGGTGACGAGTTGGGCACCGTTCTTGGGGTTGCCATTGAGTTTGAGCACCTCCTCGACTTTCACGGTGCTGGGAATGGCGGGCGGGGTGACGATCTCGACAAGCTTGGCGCTTTCAGGATCGAAGATGCCTTCTTTCTTGAGTTCCTCGGCGATGCCAAAGGTTCCCCACTCGTCGGTGCTGCGTTTGATGAGCCACCACATGGCGCTCTCATGAATCGGCGAGGCTTTGTCTTTCGCGACGGCAAGCACGGCCTTCGCTGCTGTGGCATCCGGGATGAAGGCGAGCGTGTCGAGGGCTTGTTTGCGCTCCTCCGGCGTGAGCTTGCCGCTGGCGGCACGTTGTTGCAGGTCCGCGACGGCGGCGACGGGGTGAAGCCGCCAGGTGATCTGGGCAAAGCTGTGCGACCATTCCAGCGGATTGTCGAGGCCTGCGCTGGCCTTCAATTCGCTCCAAAGCTGCTCTTCCTTGCCCGTGCAGCCGATGCCAAAGGCTTCCAGGTAGGAGCGGTCTTCCACACCGTTGCGCTTCGCGATCTCCGTGAGGATCATCTTGCTCTGCGCGAAGGGCACGTCTCGCATCGCCACGGCGATCTCCCGGCGCACGGCGCGTGAATCATCCGCCACCATGCTGCTGAGGATGTCGAGGCCGTCGTCTGTGGCAGCACGGATGGCGCGCAGGGCCGTGAGGCGCTTTTGCGGGTCCTCGGATTCCAGCCAGACGCGGACTTGGCGCATGCCGCTGTCTCCCATCTGCGCCAGCAGCCAAATGGCACGCGCGGCGAGGTAGGGATTGCTGTGGTTGCTCAACTGGCTCACTGCAGGCAGTGCTTCCTTGCCTTTTTCCTTCAAACGAGTGAAGGCCACATGACGAACGTTCGTGGCGGGGGATTGCAGCGCGGCGATCTGGCCTTCGACAGTGTCCAGATTGAGGGCAGGCACCTGGGGTTTGAAGCCTTTCGGAGCGATGCGGTAAATGGTGCCGCTGCACGTTTCATCGGTGTCTTGATGACCACCGGTGCGTTTGTCGAACCAGTCGCTGATGTAGATCGCGCCATCCGGACCGACGCACACGTCGCTGGGGCGGAAGAGCGTGTGGCGGTCGTCGGAGAGGTTGTTAGCTCCACCGACGAAATCGCTGCCTTTGAAGACGCCGGTGGTGTTGCTCGTGCAGAAGTCGAAGCGTTCGAGCTTGAAGCCTGCTCCATCGGGTTTCGGCAGATAGCCGAAGACTACATTGCGACCTGTCTCGCAACTGAGCAGCAGGCCGTTCCATTTCTCACCGAGAGCGCCGTTTTCATAAAAGCACAGACCGGTGGGAGCGCCGCCGCCATAGACATCGCCCGCGGGGATGCTGCCGGGATCATCCTGCCGCCACTCAGCTTCGGGAATGCTCTGGCCGGGGCGTTTGTCGGCACGCCACTGGCGTTTTCCATCGCGGGAGAAGAAACCGAAGCTGCCGCCTTCGATGAGATGGCTCACGCGGCAGGCGGGAGGATCGTCGTTGTCGTTGAGAAACATGTCGCCGAAGGAGGTGCGCACGCCTTCGTAGCTGTTCCGGTAGTTGTAGCCCAGGATCTTGGCCTTGTGGCCGCTGGGGTCGATGCTGGCGGTGAAGCCGCCGACATAGACATGTCCGTCGTCGCTCTTTTCACCGGTGTAGTCGTTGTTCAGGTAAGCGCCGCCGATGCGGAAGGTGTTGCCGCTCTTGTCGCTGAATTGAGCGCCGCAGTTTCCATTGCTGAAATACAACCGGCCATCGGGTCCGGCATAGACGCTGTGAAGGCTGTGGTCATGCTGCGGCTGCTCGAAGCCAGTGAGGAAGACCTCGCGTTTATCGACGGCGGGATCGAACTTCAAATCGCGATTCACATCGGTGTATTTGATGATGTTTGGCGTGTTGGAGACGAAGATGACGTTATCGAACACCGCGACGCCTAGCGGGCACTCCAGTTCTTTCTCACGCACGAAAACGTGGCTGGTATCGCACTTGCCATCGCCATCCGTGTCCTGCAAAACGCGCACGCAGTCGCCCTCACGGCTGCGGCCGCTGTGGCGGCGGTAATTGACGCCTTCGGTGACCCAAACACGACCGGCGTGGTCGATGTCCATGTTCGCCGGGTTGAACAATTGGGGTGAGGTAGCCCAGACGGTGATTTCGAGGCCCTCGGGCACCTTGAATGTGCTTGGGTCGAGAAGATCATGCTTCACCTTGCTCGCATCAAATGCGGGTGCGTTGTAATCCGGCGTAAAGGCGGGTTTCGCCGCGACAAACGGGCCTTTGTCTTTCTTCGGTTTGTCCGGCTTGGCGGCGATGAGCGCGAGCGGTGCAACGAGGGCGAGTGCGACGAGGAGGTTTTTGCGGTTGGGCATATCGAGGGGGCGGAAGGAACGAG
>CAXNGR010000288.1:0-5780 GCA_964201265.1 Verrucomicrobiaceae bacterium | reverse complement strand
GGTGGCTCAGTGGCCAGCGGCGAAGGAGGACGCTCCTGTGCTGGCTGAAGGCAACAGCGAGGAGCAGATGAGCGCCTGGCGCGCGGCGACCAACGTGCTGGACACAGGCGAGCAAAAGACGCTGCGATTTGAAGGCGTCAAGTTGCCGCAGCGCAGCAGCGAGGCGGAGGTCGCGTTCAGCGCCTATGTCTTCAATGTGGACCGGGTCAAGAGCGGCACAGCCCGGCAGAAGCATCCGCTGGCGCAGAGAGCGGCGGCTGCGAAGCCGAAGGCGTTTTTAGTCTGTGTGGGAGCGAACAGTTATGAGAGCGCGAGCTTTGACCTGAAGTTCGCTGGAGATGACGCCCAGCAGGTGCAGAAAAGTCTCCGGCCCCGGCTGGAGCAAGCGGGCTATGAGGTGGTGCCCACGCTGTTGGTCTCCGAGGGGCGGGACGTGGCCGGCTGGCAGGCCACCAAGCCGAAAATCAAGGAGGCACTGGAACAGGTGGTGCAGGCGGCCACACCGGACGATCTCGTGCTGGTATCGTTCTCCGGCCACGGGCATACCGACAAGAGCAATGAGTTCTACTTCATGCCCAGCGACATCGGCGTGGGCCGGGAGCGTAACCAATTGCCTGACAAGACAATGCTGGATCGCTGTGTCTCGGGGGAGGAGTTGTCGCGCTGGATGCGGCGCATTGATGCTGGGGAGATGGTACTCATCATTGATGCCTGCCATGCGGCTGCCGTGGTGGAGCAGCCTTGGTTCAAGCCTGGCCCGATGGGTAGCCGAGGCCTGGGGCAGCTGGCCTATGACAAGCGGATGCGGGTGCTGGCGGCTAGCCAGGCGGATGATTTCGCCATTGAGAACGGGGCACTGCGTCAGGGACTATTGACCTATGCGCTGACGAAGGACGGTCTGGAGGCGGGGAAGGCGGACTTTCGTCCCAGAGATGGCCGGATCACACTTGGCGAGTGGCTGGCTCATGCCGTCGTCCGGGTGCCACAGATGCACGAGAAGATACGGAAAAATGAACCGCTGGGCGGCGATGAGATCAGCGGGCCGGGTGCCAAGGCGCTAGTGCTAGCCAAAAGCGCTGGCGCGGGAGGTGAGCGTCCGTTTGTTGCTGTCACTGCCGAGGACGTGGAAGGTAGCTCGCTGCCTAAATCCCAAGCCTTTCAAACTCCGCAGTTTTTTGATTATGCCAAAGGCGACAGTCTGGAGCTGTCAGAGTCTATGCCTGCTCGAGAACGTAGCAGGTAAAGGCCTCGACCAGAGCCGTTGCAAAAAAGTACGGAGATCCAGGAGGGTTCAGAGTTACAGGCGAGCAAGTGATTGGAGGTGTAGCAGTTCATCCGATGTGGGGATTTCCTTCCCATGTTCCCAGCGGCGGAGTCTCGGATGAATAACGCCAACCACCTTTGCTAATCCCTTCTGATCCATGCCTTGGCACCGCCGTGTTTTCAGCACAAGATCCGCGGCGGACTCCTCGCTAGCTGGGTAGTAGCCGAGGAACACAAGGATGCCCGGCCATTCCGAGACCACCGGCTCGCGTTCATCTCGTTCCCAGCGTTCGTAAACCTCGCGCAATGTGCCGAATTGCTTGGCTACATCCTCCTGCCGCAACCCCAGCGTCAATCTTCGATTGCGAAGGTGCTCGCCAAGAGTCTTTGGATGGGGGACCAAGCCTTTCTTTCTCAGAATGAATGCTTTGAGAGTTTGTGTGGACACTCGAATGGTGAAGTAGCAAAATGGCAAAATAGGGTGATACCTTTTTAGCTAATTCACAAGCACCCGAGAGAAGGCGAGTAAGCGAGCGCGATGGAGAGATGCTTCTGCGTCTCGTTTGAAAATCGCACGGAGCCAGGCGATGAGAGTGGCGCGGAGGCCGAGCCAGGTGACTTTCAGACGATGCTTTTGCGCGAATCGGAAAACGATCTGGGCGAACTCGAAATCGCGGTTGTGGCCGCTGCGACGGTAGCGGAAGGGCAAGGCGAGACGGCGGCAGATGTGGCCGAGGTCGAGTTGCTGAATGGCCCAGGCGTAGTCTTCGGAGGTGTCGAGGGATTCATCAAAGGGATGCCGCTCCCACAGGCTGCGGCGAAACATGCCCATGCTGTTGCTGTAGATGGAGCCGAATTTGAGACCCTTCGCGCTGAGTTCGCGCCAGTCGATGGCATCGCTATAAAACGGGTCTTCATCCCACTTCAAGCTGACGCAGGCGGTGCGGGGATCGCGAATGGCTTTGACCATCCGGGGGAGCGTCTCGGGGTCTTCGAGCACCGTGTGGGAGCTGAGGGCGAGAACAAGGTCTGTTTGCAGATGTTTCACACCGAAGTTGAGCACCTTGGAGTGATCGTAACGATGGCTCCAATAGATCACCTGCCCGCCCGCGTTGCGGATGAACGTGTCTGAGCCATCGCTGCTGCCGGAATCGACCCCGAGGATGACATCGGGCTGCAAAGTCTGAGTTTGGAGAGCGGCCAGCACGTCGGGAAGAGTGGAGGCCGAGTTGGCAAAGCGGATGAGGATTCCGAGGGTCATGGTGAATCAGGGGTTGAAGGCCAGGGCGTGCGTTTGCTGCTGCTCATGGATGCGGTGGGCGAGGTCTCGGGCTTTGGATTCGAACTCCCGTGCCGGCATGGTGCCAGCGTTCACGGAGAAGATGAGATGCACACCCGCGCTGCTGCCTGGGAGGAAGGTCTGGAGAAGATAGTCCCGGTAGCTTTCGAGCAGGCGTCCGTTCACGAGGAAGTATTCACTGCGCCAGACGCGCTCGTCGGTGAAGATTGCCGGTGCTTCATCCATGCAGCGCAGATGCTCCCCACGATAGGCCATGCAGACCCGCAGCGTGTGATGACGACCGCCTTGTTGGGGAGAGATCCAGTCCACGCGCATGTGGTCCGGCTGTTGGCTGAGGTGCAGCACATGCCGACCTTCGGCGATGCGTTCAGAACGAATGACGGGAGGTGGCTGATCCAACGGGTGTTCTATCACGACACCGAGGTTGAGGATGACGAAGGGCAGGAGCAAAGCGGAGGTCCACAGTGCCTGGGAGTGCCATGGCCGGGGCATGGATTCGATGGCAGGCATCTGGATGCTCAGACGGCGAGCGAGAGTCCAGCATGCTGCAAGACAGAGCGGGCCAAAGACCATCCATGACCACAGCCCGTGCATGGCCGCCATGGGAAGTGTGGCTGGCAGAAGCAGCCAAACCAGTAATGTGGGCCTACGGGGACACAATCCCGGCCACATCAGCAGCCATGGCAACCAGAGTGACTCCATGCGGCTGAGGATGATCCATCCTGCCGCGAGTATCCATAAGGTGTGGGTGATCCAGCCCGGTGGGGCACTCGGTTTTTCATCGGGGTTTGAAAAGCGCAGGCAGAGGACTAGAACCGAGGTGAGCGCGATCAAAGCACCTCCGGGAGCCTGGAGTTGAGGTGTCAGCATCGCCAGCAAAGCGGAGAGATGCAGGGCCTTGAGCCAGGCTTGCTGCGCTATCGCACGCGGGAGCAGCAGCCAGAGCGCGGGCAGGAGCCAGACAAAGCCGAGGAAAAAGTGAAGCTGCGGGCTCTCCACCTCTGGAAGCAACCACCAGCGACAAAGCACAATGCTCGCAACACGCAGCAGATTCACCACGCTAGCCAGCAACAAGGGCAAGCCAAGCAACCGCCAAAGGCTGGCGGAACCACCCGCACTCCAAAAACTCCAACAAGCCACAAGCGGCAGGATCGCAAAGTAAGCCACTCCAGCGCAATCATCTGACCAGGGCACCTGCAGCGTGCTCACCACGAGGGTGTGCTCCGAGAGATGCACAGGTACTCCGATAGTCGCCAGCAGAATAACCGCGAGATGCAGTACTCCTGCTCCGAGCCATGCTCCAGGCTCGGGCCAGACGGCCAGCCCCACGGAGACCAAAAGAGCCACCATGAAACGCCATCTGTCTTGCGATGATCCTGCCAAGCTTGCGGCGAGTGAGTTCATTGATGTGAATTGCGGTAGTTGCCGCCCTTTTGAATCGCGTTAAAGGCCACCAGCCCCGCGACGAGCAGGACAATCAATGACAGCGGTGGCAGCGGAGCGGCCGGAGGTGCCGAGGGAGTCACGTCTGGGCCGACTGGACCACCTGTGCCTGGCGCAGGTGGCTGAACGGTCACGATGTCTGCCACAGTCACTACAGAGGACTCTTGCGCAAAGGTGACAACCTTGGGGACTTCAGACCGTCCGATCCTGGCCTTCTCAAGCGTCTGCGCATCTTCAGGCGACAGCAGGGCCATGTCTTCGAATCCACCTGAGTAGTCAAAGAAGGAGCTGTTGGCATTGCGGTCATCACCAGTGTCCAGCAAGCGCACATCCATCTGCGCACTCAGCACCTCTCCGTCAAATTTGACGTTCTTGAGCGCGATGACATCATCGAAGGACGCGAGATCGAAGCCTTTCGTGGAACTGGTGAGATCGCTGGAACCAGCCTGGCCAAACAGGGTGTAATGAGACTTCGAATCTTTCCCGCCGTCGTCGTCCCCCTTCAGCATCGTGCTCGTGTTGGTGGAGAAGTTGGTGAACTTGTAGTCTCCAGTGGTGGTCTTGACGACGAGTTCCACGCGCTCCAGCGCCACACCAGAGGAAGCCCGGTTTTCATTGCCGGACATGTCTTCATTCACGTCCATGGCAAAAAACAGGCTGCCGCTGCTGCTGACCTGCTTTTGAAACTGGTCGGCGCTCATGTTTTTGAGCAGATTGATGGTGCCACGGCCCTTGCTGACGGTGTCAGAAAGACGGGTGGAGATTTGAGCCTCAGCACTGCCAGCGATGGTGAGCAGGGCGGTGCAGAAAAGAAGGGATCGAGTCGAGGGGGTTATTTTCATGGGACATCACCGTGCGGGAGACTCTGCCTCTCATCCATCCCCGCAGATGAGGGGAATTCCCGTGTGGATCTGCATGGTGAACAGCAGTCGATGCCATGACAGGCCCTCGCAGGTGCCGCATCCGCTTCTCGTCGTGAGGAAGCATGCATGGCCGATGTCCAGCTTATGTGGGAGCCTGCAAACGCAAGACTACATCCAACGGACTACTCCAAGGCGATGCTTGGCTGGAGGCTGCATTGCCGATGAAATTGTTCGGCGAGTTGCTCGCATGCTTCGCTGAAGGCTTCGGGGGACTGCTTTTCACGCAGCGAGACGAAGATGAGATGTACACCGGGGTCAGACCACGGACGGAGAGTGCTCTTCACATAGGCTGCGTAGTCCGGCAGCAACTCGCCGTCTTGCAGGAAGAACTCGCGGAACCAGTGGCGGCCCTCCGTGAAGACGAGCGGGCTCCCCTCGACACTCGCGACCTCGATTCCTCGATATTTGAGGCAAACCTTCACGGTGTGATGTCGATCGCGGCTGGCGGCGGCATAGCACGCGAGACCGATGTGCGCAGGCTGGCCGCGCAGACGGATTTCGTAGCCGCTTTGGTTGATCAGCCTCGACTCGACCGTAGGCGGTGGCACCCACGCCGCCTGCCCCAGCGAGAGTAAAGTGGACGCGATGAAAGGCAGAACGAGTGCCATGAAGAACGTAGCTTGCCTCTCCAGAGGCGAGACGAGCGTCGTTTGATGCACTTCATCGGGCCGGGTTTTCTTCATGAGCGTGGAGACTCCGATCTCGGCTTTGGAAAGCCAAGCTACGACGACGCCAGCCGCAGCAATCCACCACGCCCATGGCTGCATGGCGATGAGTGAATGCGTGCAAAGGACACTGATGCCGTGAAACAAGCGAAGCCTGCGGAGATCGACAAGCATGGGGCACAGCAG
>CAXNGR010000287.1:0-5792 GCA_964201265.1 Verrucomicrobiaceae bacterium | reverse complement strand
CGTCGCCGGTGAGGCCGTCAGCTTTGGCTTTGTCGAGGGCTTTGAGCACGCGGGCGTAGTCGCGGGGCAGGACTTTGACGAACTGCTTCACGCTTTGCTCCCAGAGGGCGAGGACCTTGAAGGCCTTCTGGCTCTTGGTGACTTCGGCGTGCTGTTTGATGAGGCTTTCGAGCGCGTCGATTTCGGCCTGGTCTTCGAGAGCGAAGAGGTCGCTCATGCTGGTGTTGCAGCGCGTTTTGAAGTCGCCCTTCTCATCGAGCACGTAGGCAATGCCGCCGGACATGCCTGCGGCGAAGTTGCGGCCCGTGGTGCCGAGCACGACGACGCGTCCGCCAGTCATGTATTCGCAGCCGTGGTCACCCACGCCTTCGACGACGGCATCGACGCCGCTGTTGCGCACGGCGAAGCGTTCGCCCGCGACGCCGCGCAGGAAGAGCTGGCCGGCGGTGGCACCGTAGAGCGCGGTGTTGCCTGCGATGATGTTTTCCTCGGCGGCAAAGGTGCTGCCTTCGGGCGGATAGACGATGATGCGGCCACCGCTCATGCCCTTGCCGACGTAGTCATTGGCGTCGCCTGAGATTTCGAGCGTGACGCCCTTCGGAATGAAGGCACCGAAGCTCTGACCTGCGCTGCCGTTGAACTTGAGGTGCACGGTGTCGTCTGGCAGGCCATACCAATGCTTCTTGGTGATCTCGTTGCCGAGGATGGTGCCGACGGTGCGGTTGACGTTGCGGATCGGCAGCGTGGCGGTGACTTTTTCGCCCTTCTCGATGGCGTCTTTGCACAGCGGGAGGAGCGTGGTGATGTCCATGCTCTTGTCGATCCCGTGGTCCTGCGCCTCGGTGCAGAAGGTGCCGACTTCGGGGCCGACGTTCGGACGGTAAAGCAGATTGCTGAGGTCAATGCCGCGAGCTTTCCAGTGATCGACCGCCTGACGAGGCTCGAGCACATCGACGCGGCCCACCATGTCCTCCAGCTTGCGGAAGCCGAGCTGGGCCATGAGTTCGCGCACTTCCTGGGCGATGAACTTCATGAAGTTCACGGCGTATTCGGGATCACCGTTGAATTTCGCACGAAGCTCAGGGTTCTGCGTGGCGACACCGACCGGGCAGGTATTCAGATGGCAAACGCGCATCATGATGCAGCCCATCGTGACGAGCGGAGCGGTGGCAAAACCGAACTCCTCAGCACCGAGCAATGCGGCGACGACGATGTCGCGACCGGTCTTCATCTGGCCATCGGCCTCGACGACGATCTTGGAGCGCAGGTTGTTGAGGAGCAAAGTCTGGTGCGTTTCCGCGAGACCGAGTTCCCAGGGCAGACCGGCGTGCTTCACGGAGGTCTGTGGCGAAGCGCCCGTGCCGCCATCGTAACCGGAGATCAGCACGACATCGGAGTGAGCCTTCGCCACACCAGCGGCGATGGTGCCGACACCGACTTCGGAAACGAGCTTCACGCTGATGCGTGCGGCGCGGTTCGCGTTCTTCAGGTCGTGGATGAGCTGGGCAAGGTCCTCGATGGAGTAAATGTCATGATGCGGCGGCGGCGAGATGAGGCCGACACCCGGCGTGGAGCCGCGCACCTTGGCGATCCAGGGATACACCTTCGATCCAGGAAGCTGGCCGCCTTCACCGGGCTTCGCGCCCTGGGCCATCTTGATCTGGATTTCGCGTGCCTGGCTCAAATAGAGGCTCGTCACACCAAAGCGACCGCTGGCGACCTGTTTGATGGCGCTGTTCTTCGAATCGCCCTTCTCGTTGGTCCAAGTGTAGCGCTCGGGGTCTTCGCCACCTTCACCGGTGTTCGATTTGCCGCCCACGCGGTTCATGGCGATGGCGAGAGCTTCATGCGCCTCGCTGGAGATGGAGCCGTAGCTCATCGCGCCGGTTTTGAAGCGCTTCATGATGCTTTCGACGCTTTCAACCTCTTCGATCGGCACCGGAGTCTGCGCCTTGAAGTCGAGCAGGCCACGCAGCGTGTAGAACTGCTTCACCTGCGTGTTCACCAGCGCGGTGTATTGCTTGAAGGTCTCGTAATTGCCCGTGCGCACCGCTTTTTGCAGCGTGTGGATCGTCAGCGGGTTGAAAAGGTGAGCTTCACCTTCTTTGCGCCACTGGTAGTCACCGCCCACATCGAGCGCATGCACCTGCGAGTCGCGATCCGGGAAGCCGCGCTCGTGGCGCTGGATGGCTTCTTCGGCGATCACCTTGATGTCGCTGCCTTCCACGCGAGTGGCAGTCCAGGTGAAATACTTGTCCACCACGCTCTTGCAGAGGCCCACGGCTTCAAAGATCTGCGCACCGCGATAGCTCTGCATCGTGGAGATGCCGATCTTCGACGCGACTTTGATGACGCCCTTCGTGGCGGCCTTGATGAAGTTATAAACCGCCTTCTTGTGGTCCACGTTCACGAGCAGCCCCTGGCGGATCATGTCGTCGAGCGTTTCAAAGGCGAGGTAAGGATTGATCGCGCCGCAGCCGAAGCCGATCAGCGTGCAGAAGTGATGCACTTCACGGGGTTCGCCGGACTCCAGCACGATGTCGCACTGCGTGCGGGTGCCCTTGCGGATCAAATGATGATGCAGACCGCCCACGGCCAGCAAAGCCGGGATCGGAGCCTTCGTGGCCGAAACGCCGCGATCGGTCAAAATGAGGATGTTGCGGCCCTGTTTGATCAAATCGTCCGCTTGAGCGCAAAGTGCGTCCATCGCGGCTTCGAGGCCCCTCGCGCCCTGTTTCGGGTCAAAGGTGATTTCGAGCGTTGCAGAGGCAAATTCGCCACTGGCGATGCCTTTGAGCTTCGCGAGCTCCTCGTTGCTGAGGATCGGCGTCTTCAGCTCGATCAAATGGCAGCTTTCCGGCTTGGGATCGAGCAGATTGCCCTCTCGACCGATGGTCGTGATGGGCGACGTGACGATTTCCTCGCGGATGCAGTCAATCGGCGGATTCGTGACCTGGGCAAAGAGTTGCTTGAAGTAATCGTAGAGCAACTTGGCCTTGTTCGAGAGCACGGCGATGGGGATGTCCGTGCCCATCGAGCCAATTGCCTCCACGCCATCGCGGGCCATCGGCGTCATCAGCATGCGCAGGTCTTCCCAAGTGTAACCAAAGGCCTGCTGGCGCTTCAGCATGGTCTCGTGGTCCGGCAGCGGAGCTGGCTCACCGTCGGCGATGTCGGCCAGCTTCACGAGGTTCTTATCGAGCCACTCGCGGTAGGGCTTCTCGGTGGCGATTTTTTCTTTGATCTCATCGTCCGGCACGATGCGGCCTTCTTCCATGTTCACGATGAACATCTTGCCTGGCTGCAGACGGCCTTTGAGCTTCACATTCGCTGGATCGACCGGCAAAACGCCCGCTTCCGAGCCCATGATGACGAGATCGTCATGCGTGACGTAGTAGCGGGAAGGACGCAGACCATTGCGGTCCAGCGTGGCACCCATCATCGTGCCATCGGTGAAGGCCACGGAGGCAGGGCCGTCCCAGGGCTCCATGAGGCAGGAATGATACTCGTAGAAGGCCTTTTTCGCCTCGCTCATGCTCTCATGGCCGCTCCACGGCTCCGGAATCATCATCATCATCGCATGCGGCAACGAGCGGCCACTCAGCACGAGCAGTTCCAGCGCATTGTCAAAGATCGTCGAGTCAGAGCCGTCCACATTGATGACCGGCTTGATCTTATGGATGTCGTCGCCAAAGAGGTCCGAGGCGATGATCGACTGGCGAGCCAGCATCCAACTGATGTTTCCGCGCAGCGTGTTGATCTCACCATTGTGAGCGATGTAGCGGTAAGGGTGCGAGCGCTCCCAATTCGGGAAGGTATTGGTCGAGAAACGGCTGTGAACCAGCGCCAGAGCCGACTCCATGTCTGGGTCACGAAGGTCCTGGAAGTATGCTCCGACCTGATGTGGCGTCAGCATGCCTTTATAGACCAGTGTGCGGCAGGAAAAGCTCGGTGCATACCACACGGGGTCAACCTTCTTCACGCGGATCTCGTTGTTGGCCACCTTGCGCAGCACGTAGAGCTTCCGCTCAAAGGAAAGATCATCCAGCGCCGTTGCATGACGCTTCACAAAGACCTGACGCACCAGCGGCTCGCTGGCCTTCGCGGATTTGCCGAGCGTGGAATTATCCACCGGCAGCTCCCGCCAGCCGATCACCGGCATGCCTTCCGCCGCTGCGACCTTTTCGAAGATTTCCTTCACCTTCGTCCAGGAATCGCCACCGCGAGTGGTGAACACATTCGCCACGCCATACTGGCCCTGGGCAGGGAGCTCAAAACCGGCCTCTTTGGCCTTTTTCACGAGAAACTTATGCGGCACCTGGAGCAGGATACCCGCTCCGTCGCCGGTATTCTCTTCCACACAAGCGCCACGATGATCGAGGTTCTCAAGGATCTGCAACGCATTGGCGACAATGGTGTGCGATTTCTTCCCCTTCATATGACAGACAAAGCCGACGCCACACGCGTCGTGCTCGAATTGCGGATCATACAGGCCTTGTTTCGGGGGGAGTCCGTGGTTTCTCATTTTTGGTACGAAAGGGGGCGGCATTTAGGCGCAGCCAGCGGCCAAATCAACCAGCATTCTGCCTGCCAGTCCGGGTTCTATTTTCAAGAGTGCCCGCCGCTGGCAAGACCGCTTGCATCGTCCGGCCCAGGCCGCTAAAACAGCCGCATGGTACGTCTCACGATTCTTGGCAGCGGCAGTTCGGGGAACTGCGCCGTGATCTCGACCGAGCGCACCACTCTGCTGCTGGACGCCGGACTCAGCGCCAAGCAGATTTGCCTCCGCCTCGACGCCTGCGGTTTCTCGCTCGACATGCTTGATGGCATCCTGCTCACCCACGAGCACCAGGACCACACAGGTGGGATTGAGGTGTTGAGTCGAAAAAAGCAGTTTCCGCTGTTTTGCACCGCGTTGACCCAGGAAACCCTGGCGGGCAGCCTGCAATTCCGCTCTCCGCCGTCCTGGAGGCTCATGACCACCGGTTCAGCTTTTGAGTTCCAGGATCTGCGCATCGAGTCCTTTCCCGTGCCGCATGACGCGGTCGATCCGGTCGGATTTGTCATCGCGGACGAGGAATCCCGCCTCGGGGTGCTCAGCGACGTGGGTTTCGTGACGAATCTGATCAAAGACCGCCTCCGCAATTCCGACAGCCTGTTCATTGAGGCCAATTACGACACCCAACTGCTCGAAAACGACACCAAGCGCCCCTGGGCCACGAAACAGCGCATCAGCTCCCGCCACGGCCATCTTTCCAATGAGCAAGCCGCCGAACTCGTCCGCGAAATCGCGCATCCCGGCCTCAGCCACGTCGTGCTGGGTCATTTGAGCGACGATTGCAACGATCCGGCCACTGCCGCTCGCCACATCCGCCAGGCGCTCGATGCCGCCGGGGCGAGCGAGGCCCGCGTCGTCTGCGCCGAGCGTCACAAGCCCACGCCGACCATCGAGGTTGTGCGTCCGCGCCGCAGCGCCAGCGTGAGCTTCTGCTTCGCCGCCGCCGATGAAACCGGCCAGCTTGCCCTGCTTTGATCCCATGGACACACGCCTCATCGTTCGCAGCATTCTTGCCCTTGTGCTCATCGCCGGACTCTGGCTGGTATGGTGGGTTTTCGGGCGTTCTCATGAGGCCCAGATGCGGGCGGCGCAGGCTGCGCTGATCGAGGCGGTCGAGGAACGCGACTGGGATGAGGTGAAGGAGTTCCTTGCTGAAAATTACACCGACGCCTACAGCCACACCCGTGAGTCGGCGATCCAGGACGGCAAAAAGTACCTCAGTGGCTTTTACACG
>CAXNGR010000286.1:0-5794 GCA_964201265.1 Verrucomicrobiaceae bacterium | reverse complement strand
CAGTCGTAGAGGGGCATTGTGGTCATGAGAAGCGACAACGGAAAATCATCTTGCCGGAAAGGCCGGGTTCATGCCAGAACAAGAATCATGAAAGCATTCATCAACCGACTGACGTCGAATTGGGTTCTCGCGGCGCTGCTTTTGGGCCTGCCAGCTTTCGCTTGGTATCAGGTCGCAAGAGCAGCGAACACGCCTTTGATGTGGGTCGTATTTGCTGTCTTTGCAGCCCCCATTCCCGGGCTTTTGCTTCGCATGCGCTGGGCACGGCTGGCTGGAATCGCCCTGCTTTCATGGCTCTTGGTCAATCGAGCTTACGGCTTGGTGGCGCGAGAGTTTAAGTGGAACAGCTTGTGGCATGCAGGTGCGTTGGGTTTTATCGCCTACGGCCTCTGGAAAAAGCCCGACAGCGGAATCATGGACGATAGTGTCGAGGATGAGGAAGTGGAACCAGAGAAGGAAGAATCCAAGCCCATCATCTCCCTCGTCCATCTTCGCGGGAAGCAGCGCTATCTGGAGGCTCCGGTGCTGGCGAACGCCCTGTCAGAAGCCTGGGGTCTAAACATTGTCGGAGGCGAAGGAGCGGATGCTGACAGTGCCGACGGATTCGTGGCGGGTCAGAATCCGATCTTCATCGTCATGGTGACGCAACCGGCCCGCGCAATGTTCCTGGTTCACAATCACGATCACAGCTACTTCAGCGATCCCGAGGAGGTGGCACGCACCATGCCGAACATGCGCTTTGCCGAAATCATTCGCGATCATGGCTCCTGGCTCGCGGTGGACCTCATGGAGGCCATGGACACCAAGATGGCCCATGACGAGGCCTACCGTATGATCGGCAAGGCGATCTCAGCGCTCGCTGATGATGATGTGATGGCGATCATGTGCCCGCAGCATCAATTCTTCAATCTGTGGTCGCCAGCGCTGGAATCCATGCTCTGCGGCGACTCGCCCCTCGACGCGCTGCGGGAGGAGGTCAAAGCCCCGGTCTTTGGCGTCCCTGACGGCGATGCCATTCAGCACGCCATCGCCGAGGCGCGGCGTCGGTGGCCAGAATTTGCCACCGCCTTTAAAAACCGGCTGCCGGATGATGATCGTTTTCTCGTTAAAGCACCCTTTACCGGCGAGAACGACCAGACAGAGCACATGTGGCTGCAAGTCTTCGGCTTGGAGCCAGAATATGTTCACGGTCATCTCATGAATGATCCCCTACACCCCACAAAGCTGAAGAAAGGCTCCCAGGTCGAGGTGCCCGTGTCTGAAATCTCCGACTGGATTTGCCCTGACGCCAAAGATGAGGCGCTGGGCAACTTCACCCACCAAGCCGTTTTGCAGGCTGCGAAACAGCAGAACGAGGCGTGAAGGCACCCGCTGCGTGCGTATCGTCTGATGAAGTCATGAAGCCCCTCAACCGCCGCCACTTCCTCGAAGCCTCCGCGCTCGCCTTGGGTTCCCAATTGCTCGGCCAGGTGCCGGGAGATCGACCGAAGCAAGATGCCACGATCAAAGTGCTCAATCCACGCGCTCGCGTGCCGGTGAGCATCATCATCGACGATTCGACCTGCCTCGTGAACTTGAACAAGTTCGCCATCCCGCAGTTCGCGGCGGCGAATCCGGGGCGCTACGATCACTACCCGTGGAAAAGCTGGCCGGATGAGATCCCGGACGATTTTGTGCGCAAATTCGCCGATTGGGCCACGGAGAACGGCGTGAAGGGCAAGTACAGCATCGTGCCCTATCCGGCCTGCGTGGGCCGACTCGACCGCCAGATCCCCGGTTGGACCCAAAAAGAGCTGCAGGGCAGCATCGACCTTGTGCGCGAACGCATCATGCCGAACTGGGACATTCATCCCGAGATGGTCACGCACACGCGCATCATCGACACGAAGACCGGCCACCCGTTTCCGGAGATCAGCCCGAAGTTCATGGAAAACTGGAAATGGTGCGGCGGTCGCAGCGTGGACGAGATCGCCGACTACATGAGCTACGCGCTCACGATCCTCAAAAACATCGGCCTGCCATGCGAGGGCGTCACGACACCCGGCGGCTTTGGCAGCGATGCGCGGCCGCAGCTCGCGCAGGCGACCTTCGAGGCTTGCCGCGACGTGTTTCAAACCGAGATCCCGCACTACTTCCGCGATCTCTATGACAAGGGCGAGCAAAGCGTGGCTCCGCTGGTGCAAAACGCGACCGGTTTGGACACGGACGATCCGCGCTGTGTCGTCCACATCCTCGGCTGCACGGGCGACTGGACCGGCGGCTGGGATTGCGTGACGCCGAAGGGCGCGGACGCCTTCATCACGGCGGATGGTAAATCAGGGCGCATGGTCGAGGTGATCCAACGCGGCGAACCGGCAATCATCGTGTGCCACTGGACCGGCATCTACTGGAACGGGCTCGAGATCGGCTTTGAGATCTTCCGCGAGGTGGTGAAGCGCCTGCATGCCACCTTCGATCATCTGCACTGGATGAAGCTCAGCGAGATCGCCCGCTACTGGGCGGCGAAGGAGCTGACGCGCATCGAATTTGATGCCGCGAAGCGGGTGGTGGCGCTTCAGGCACCGTTTGCATGCGAGGAGTTCACGCTTTCTCTGCCATTGACTGAAGGTGCGCCGCAGGGACTCACCCAGGTTGATTCTCGATCGAAGTTGAAGCCTGGAACATGGTGCCGTGAAAAAGACGCCAGCTTGCTCTGCTTCAAAATGGCCAAGGGAGCCTCGCGGATCGGATTTTCGTAGCTTCGACAGGCAGTCGAAGCCTCCGGGATGTGCGGATTCGATGGTCAATCGAATCTACTCCGAGCTTGCCAGATCAAAAACCGGCCTGGATGGTACCGCATGAACAAGGGCAACTTTCATCTCTGGATCATCGGGGCCGTCATGCTCTACATCGGCTGGATCGTGTTCGACATGAACCGGTCTGGGCCGTCTTCGGGCGGCACCACGTCGATTTCCGCCGTGCGCACGGCGAAGGTGCCGGTGCTGGTGGAGTTTTATGCCGACTGGTGCGGCCCGTGCAAAGTCGTCGGCCCGATGGTCGATGAACTCGCACAAGAATTGAAGGGCAAGGCCGTCGTGATCCGCATCAACGTCGATGAAGATCCCAAGCTGGCCCGCGAACACGGCGTGCGCGGCATTCCTGCCTTCATTGCCTACAAAAACGGCAAGGAGACCGGTCGTGAGGTCGGCGGCATCCCGAAGGAGCGCATGCGGAAGCTGCTGGGTCTGTGATCACTTCTCCACCGGCTTGCCTGCGGCTTCCCAGCCGCCGAAGCCTTCGTCGAGGTGGATGAGGTTCTTGAAGCCGAGTTTTTCGAAGGATTTCAAGGCGCGCATGCTGCGGCCACCGGCCTGGCAGTGAACCAATGTGGGATGGTTTTTGTCGAGCTTGGCGAGCTGGGCTTCGAAGTCAGCGGCCATGATGTCGATGTTCTTGGCGGTCTTGATATGGCCGTCTTTGAACTCGTCGGGCGTGCGGACATCGACGATGAAGACTTTGCCCTCGGCGATGATTTTCGCGGCTTCGTCGGCTTTGACGTGTTTGGCCTTGTCTTCGGCGAATGCGAAGGCGGGAATGAGCAGGAGGAGGGTGGTGAGGAGGTGTTTCATGAAGGAAGAGGTTCCAAGTTTAAGGTTTCAAGGTGTGAGAGAGCAGCGGACTTCGACGGGCATGCGGCTGAGGCGTTGGTAGAGCCTTCGCCGAGAGAGAAGAGGCCACCAGCGGTAGAGGTAGATGTCAAGCGGCTTCCACATGGCGACCCAGCCGATGATGGTCAGGCCTTCGCGGGCGATGGTCTGCCAGTTCCCGGACGACGGCGTGAGGAACGTGACTGCAAGCTGGCAAGTGGCGAGAAAGACCAACCCGATGAGGAATGCGGCGCGTCCTTCTCGCATGAGGAGTTTCAGCTCACGCAGGGCCATGCTGGCGCGGTAGCCGAAATAGTGCGCCACGGAATCGGCGACGAGCTTCTGCGCGTCGCCGACATCGGCAGGATGCTTCGTGAGATGCACGAGGAGTTTCAAATCGTGCTGTTTCGGATGCTCCTGCGCCCAACTGACGATGAACTCCTCGGCGTCGTGATCCAGATCGCGTTCATGGAACGGCGAGGGGTCCATGGAGTTGAACAACTGGTTCAACTCCGTGAGCTTGACCTCGATCAGTCCGGTCATGAGGGGCGATTCGGAGAATCGAATGACGAAGTCCGATCCATTCTCCGTAGCAAGACTGCGAAGGATGAAATGAGGAATGACGAATGAATGCCCAAACTGGTTGGGATTTCGGTCTTCGTCATTCCTTCGGCATTCGTCATTCTGGTTTCGTCATTTCCCGACTTACGCCTTCTTTGCAGCTTCGTAGCCCTTCGCCACCTCC
This sequence comes from Verrucomicrobiaceae bacterium, assembly GCA_964201265.1. Lineage (GTDB taxonomy): Bacteria > Verrucomicrobiota > Verrucomicrobiia > Verrucomicrobiales > Verrucomicrobiaceae > Prosthecobacter. Next base: position 1,423 of record CAXNGR010000286.1, on the reverse strand, counting down.
GCCCAGTTCACCACGTTCCACCACGCGGCGATGTAGTCGGGGCGTTTGTTTTGATACTTGAGGTAGTAGGCGTGCTCCCAGACATCCAGGCCGAGGATCGGGGTGCCAAGATCGGCCTCTTCGACGACGCCTTTCATGAGCGGGTTGTCCTGGTTGGGGGTGGAGGTGACTTTGAGAGCGCCGTCCTTGGTGACGATGAGCCAAGCCCAGCCGGAGCCGAAGCGCTTCGTGCCAGCTTCGCCGAAGACTTTTTTGAAGTCGTCGATGCTGGTGAAGGTGCTCTGGATGGCCTCGCCGAGCTTGCCTTCGGGGCCTTTCGGGCCGCTGCCAGCAGGCGCCATCCATTTCCAGAACCAGGTGTGGTTCACATGACCACCGCCGTTGTTGCGGATGAGCATGCGCTGGGCTTCGGGGACGGCTTTGAGGTCGGAAATGAGGGCGACGGGGTCGTTTTTGTCCACGCTGGCGGCTTTCAAGGCGTCGCCGAGATTCTTGATGTAGGCGGCGTGGTGCTTGCCGAAGTGGATATTCATCGTCATGGCGTCGATGTGCGGTTCCAGAGCCTCCGGAGCGTAGGGCAGGGGGGATTGAGTGAGATCAAGCGCCTGGCTGCTGGCAGGGGCGATGAGGGAGCCAGCGAGGGCGGCGGTGCTGGTGGTGAGGAAGATGCGGCGGTTCATGGTGGTGGTTTGGGTTTGAGTGCGCGGCATGATACGAAGGCAGGCAGCCCGATGTCACGGCTAAAATGACCGCGACATGGCTGTAAAGTGACGCGTGCAAAGATTTGCCGCCGTGGTACGATCTTGTTTGTCATGGCCGCCGTTACTCATCCCCCCGAGTGGACCACTCCACAGTCCTCGTTTCGTTCCCGCGACGATTGGAGCCTGAAATGGTGGGTCATGTTCGCGCTGATCCTCTCCGTGGTGTTTCACATGATGCTTGTGGTGGGGTTCGACTTCCTCGGCGTTTCCGCCATGCAGCCGGTCAAAATGCGCGATGTGCCGGAGCGCGTCCGCATCAGCGAGCAGGTGCTCAAGGAGCAGCAGGCCATCCAGCAGATCCCTGAGATCATCGCGCCGGGCAATATGCCGGACATGAAGGCCTTTGAGCCGAATCTGGACAACTTTGACAAGATGCAGGAACTCCCGGCGAATCAGGAGATCGACCTCACGCCGAATGTGAAGGAAATCACGAACTTCATCCGCGCCAACGATCCCGGCGACGGCGCTCCCGGCTCTCCCAAGGCCACGGACATGGCCATGCTCCTCGCGCCTCAAACCCTGGCCGCGCCGGACATCGCCGCCGAGATGGCCAGTGTGCGGCGTGATGTGCTCTCGAAGCCCGTGTCAGAAAAACAAATGCTGCTCGATGCCGGGGCGCTCGATCCCGGCGAAGGCGGTAAAATGGACAGCGGCCTGCTCGA
>CAXNGR010000285.1:0-5795 GCA_964201265.1 Verrucomicrobiaceae bacterium | reverse complement strand
GGCCGTGATTGGCGACTTTGACGAGGCCATCCGCGTTGGCGGGAAAGCCGTACCAGCCGGTTTTGCCGATGTCTGCTCCCCAGACGGGAAACTGCGGCGGTGTGAAGAGATTAGGATCTTGCGGCTTGAAGTGAAATACGGTCTGCGCTGTGGCCCACATCACGTCTTGCAGATGTGTCAGCAACGTGGGTGTCCACGCACCAGCGGTGATGAGGATGTGATCTGCCTTCCATTGAATGCCGTTGCTGGAGGCGATGCCGGTGCAGCGTTCGCCGTCGAACTGCGGGCGAGGGTCTGCCACGTCTTCAATGATCTCGATGCCCGCAGTGCGTGCTTCGGCGGCAAGACGGGCGATGACGCGTCCGCTTTCGACCCAGCCGCCGATGGGATTGAGATAGCCATCGCGATAGACGCGGTGATTCCACGCGGGATGCAGTTCGCGCAACATCTCAGCGGAAGTACGGCGCAGCTTGTGGCCGCGTGCGGTGAGAAACTGGCGGCTGTCGTGCTCGAAGCCGCCGGGCTGCATTTCATCCAGCGACATGACGAGGAAACCGTCCTCGTGATACAATTTCTCGCCCCACTTCGCGTTCCAAGCACGCCAGCGCGAGAGACTGCGCTCGCCCATGGCGGTGTGTTGCTCGTCTTTGCCGTAGTCCATCCGCACGACTTTGCTGATGTCCGTGGAGGCGGCGTCTGGATGTGGCAGGCGGCCTTGGTCGATCACCGTGACCTTCCAACCGCGTGTGCGGAGTTCGAGCGCGGCGGTAAGACCGAAACAACCGCCGCCGAGGATGAGGATGGAAGATGAAGTCATGAGTAGGAAGTATGTGCCGTAGCGGCTGGCGTGAGCCTGACGATCTGCGGAACTCTCACGAGTTCCGCTACGCGATCATTCGTGCTGGATGGATTCAAACACCGCTCCGCCGAGCAATCGCTCGCCATCATACAACGCGCATATCTGTCCCGGCGTGAGCGCACGCTGCGGCTCGGTGTATTCGAGTTCGGCACGGCCCTCGCCAAGCGGACGGAAGATGGCATCACCAGCAGGGCAGCGATAGCGTGGCTGGGCCTGGAGCAGGCGCTCGTGATTGAAAGGCTCTCCGGTATTCGAAATCGAGTGCAGCACGGCTTTGCGCGCCCACAACAGCGGTGTGTCGGCGCTTTCGATGGCGACGACGAGTTCGTTCGTCTGCGGGCGCTTCGCCACAACGACATAGGCCTGCTTGTGCAGCGGACTGGCGACGCCATGCCCTTTTCGCTGACCGAGGGTGTAAAGATGCAGTCCCCGATGCTCGCCGAGCACCTTGCCTTCCAGATTGACGATGGGACCGGGCTTGTCAGGCACGAAGGTGCGCAGAAAGTCCTCCATCTTCACCTGGCCGATGAAGCAGATGCCCTGGCTATCTTTTTTCTCCGCCGTTTTGAGGCCAAACTCACGCGCCAGATCGCGCAGTTCCGGCTTGAGCAGGTGCCCGATGGGAAACTGTGCGATGCGCACCTGATGCGGCTGCATCATGGCGAGGAAATACGTTTGGTCCTTGTTCGGATCGGCTCCGCGATAGATCGATGCTGGATGCTGGATGCTGGATGCTGGATCTAGCATCAAGGATCGAGCATCTAGCATCGTCTTGCGTGCGTAATGTCCGGTCGCGATGGCTTCGAAGCCGTGTTCGCTCGCCCAGTCCCACAGCACGCCGAATTTCATCTCGCGGTTGCACATCACGTCGGGATTTGGCGTGATGCCGGCTTGGTAGCCTTCGAGCAGGTATTTCACGACCTTCTCGCGGTATTCGGTCATGAGATTGACGACGCGGAAGGGGATGCCGAGCTGCTTGGCGACGGCCTCCGCGTCCACGATGTCCTCCTCCCATGGGCAATGGCCGATGATGTTCTCCTCGTTGATCCAGTTCTTCATGTACACGCCGGACACGTCATGCCCAGCGCGGACGAGCTGCGCGGCGGCCACGCTGCTGTCCACGCCACCGGACATGGCTGCGAGAATTTTCATGTTGGTAGAATCGGCGGCTGGCGGCATGCGTCAATCAAGAGGCCATGTTGTGCGCTTGATCTTTGTCCACCTCGCATTCAGATGAGTTATGGCAAAAATTGAAAAGACCCCGACAGGCGAATTCCATTCCGGCTACGGCTGCATCATCATGACGGCGGTAGTGGCAGTGGTCGCGTTCATCGTTTGGTGGTCTTGGTACTCACTGGTGACGATGGACAAGGAAATCGGCCTCCTCACGCAGTCGACGTCGGTGGTGATGCCGCAGGTCGCCCCGCAGCCGGGGCTGGAGCAAAGGCTCGCCGCCTTTGCCAAGGCCGCGAACGCGGGCCAGACGGTGGCTTTGACGCTCACGGTGGCTGAGTTGAACGCACTCCTGCTGCTGGCACCGGATGGCGGCAACGGCACCTACAAGGACATGCTGCGGGTGAAGTCGCTCGACGCCGCCAAGAGCCTCATCGTCACCGATGCCAGCCTACCCATGAACACCGCCAAGTTCTGGGAGGACACGAAGCGTTACCTCGTTGGCGAGATCGACTTCGCCGTCGAAATGACCGCTCTGGGGCCTGACACGAAAGTCAGCGCCGTGCGCATTCCCGGCAAAACGGTGCCAGAGGGCATGCTCAAAGGCATGCAAATGTACGGCTATCTCGGTCCTTACCAGACACACCCGACGATCGGGCCGGTGCTGAAAGCGATCAAACAGGTCAAAATCGAAGCCAACGGACTGCGGCTCTCCACCGAACCTTGAACTTTGAACACTGAACTTCCCCAACATCCCAATCCTTGGAAGACCGTCTCCACGCGTGAGACTTATGCGAATCCGTGGATTCGCGTGCGCGAAGACCAGGTCATCAAACCGACGGGTGGCCCCGGCATCTACGGCGTCGTCGAATACGAGAATACCGCCGTCGGCGTGATTCCCTTGGATGACGAGGGCTTCACTTGGCTCGTGGGCCAATGGCGTTACTGCCACCAGCGTTACGAGTGGGAAATCCCCGAGGGAGGCTGTCCGGCGGGTGAATCGACCGAGGATGCCGCACGTCGTGAGCTGCTGGAGGAAACCGGCATCGTGGCGGAAAAAATCGAGCCGCTGCTCTCTGGGATTCAGCTTTCCAATTCCACCAGCAACGAGAGCTGCGACATCTTCATCGCCACGGGTCTCACATTTGCGCAGGCGCAGCCGGAGGACACAGAGGAGCTGGAAGTACTGCGTTTGCCAGTCGTTGAGGCGATTCAGATGGCGCGTGATGGCCGGATTCGCGACAGCGTGAGCGTTTTGGCGCTGCTAGCGGTGGATGCGCGGCTGGGATGAGCCGGTTTTCACAGCCACAATCAGAAGTGAGTGTCTCTGATTTGGGCGTGTGCTTGTAGCTCGTTTTTTTTCCTACGGCTCCTGCATCAGGGGCTCGATAACTGCTTCCTCTTTCGGCAAAGGTGTGGCTGCTTGTGAAGATGTTTGTTTGTCGTCGGGGGCATGCTTGATTGCGAGATGCCATCCGCCACACATCATGTCAGCATCTTCGGTCTCGGTTACGTCGGGGCGGTGACGGCGGGCTGTCTCGCGGAGCAGGGGCATCACATCATCGGGGCCGACGTGCAGCAGGCGAAGGTGGATGCCTTCAAGGCGGGCATCTCGCCCATCATCGAGCCTGAACTTGAGGCGTTGCTGCAATCGGCCAGGCGTGAGGGCCGCCTCGACGCCACGACGGATGCCACCGCCGCCGTCAAAGCCTCGCAGGTCAGCATCATCTGCGTCGGCACTCCCTCGCAGGCTGCGGGTAGGCTCAATCTCGATTTCGTGCGCAAAGTCTCCGCGCAGATCGCCACCGCGATCCGTGAGAAAAACCAACCACACACGATTCTGTTCCGCAGCACGATGCTTCCAGGCAGCACACGCGCCATTGTGGGCGAGTTCTTTGCCGATCTCATCGGTTCCGGCCTGCTGTGTGTCTATTACTGCCCCGAGTTCCTGCGCGAAGGTACCGCTGTGCGTGATTTTCGTGATCCCTCGCTCTGCGTTGTCGGAACGCATGATGGGGCACCGCCAGCGACTGCCGAGGCGATGGATCTGCTCGGTCGAAACGCCCAGGTTCTCGAGTGGGAAGGCGCGGAGATGCTCAAATACGCCTGCAATTACTTCCATGCGCTCAAGGTCGGCTTCGCCAATGAGATCGGCCGCATGGCGAAGCATCTCGGCGTCGATGGTGCCCGCGTGATGGACGTGGTGTGCCGTGACGAGCGGCTGAATATCTCGCGCTATTACATGAGGCCCGGCAATCCGTTTGGCGGCTCGTGTCTGCCGAAGGACGTAAACGCGCTCAGCGGTCTGGCGCGGATCGAGGGCGTGAACCTGCCGTTGCTCGACCATGTGATGGAGTCCAACCACGCGCATTTCGAGATGCTGCTCGATCAGATCGCCCGCAAGGATGTGCGCCGCGTCGGCCTGCTCGGTCTCGCCTTCAAGGCCGACACCGATGACATGCGTGGTAGTGCGATGGTCGCCATTGCCGAAACGCTCCTCGGACGCGGCTACCAGCTCCGCATTTACGACCCTTCGATCAATCTCACGCGCCTCATCGGTGCCAACGAAGCCGAAATCCAGCGCCGCATGCCGCATCTGGCCCAGTTGCTCTGCGATTCGGCCGAAGAAGTCGTGCGCGAGAGCGATGTCATCATCGCTTCGCAGAAGTGTGTGGAGGTCGAGTCTCTGCGCAGCGTTGCCGGGGCAGGGAAGCAGGTGATTGATGTGAACGGCTGGCCGGAGCTCAAGGCGCTGCCTTGGAGCTACGAGGGCATTTGTTGGTGAGACGAAGCGAAATCCGCGCCTTGCACGCCGCGTGTGTCTCGACATCATCCGCGAACCATGCCAACCACCTACCACATCGTCCCCACTGAAGCCCACAACGCACTCGTCCGCGCCGCCTACCAGCATCGCGGCTACACGCAGGCGGAGGCCGCTGATGGCGCACGGTTTTGCGAGATGGCCTCGGCGCACGGCATCCGCACGCACAACGCCATCAAGGCGCTGCATCTCGACCACTTGTTTGGCAGTGCCACCGGCGGCTGCAAGCCCGGTGCGGAGATCGAAGTGATCAAGAAGCCCTTCGCTGCGAGTGAAGCTTGGGACGGTAAATTGAAGCTCGGACAGAGCGTGGCCTTCAGCGCGATGGAGCGCTGCATGGAGATGGCGGACAAATACGGCATCGGGCAGGTGAGCGTGGACAATGCCTTCCACTACCTCTGGGGCGGCGGTTACGTCATGGATGCGGCGAAGAAGGGCTACATCGCCTACACGAACTGCACCTCGACGCTTGGCGAGGTGGTACCTTTTGGCGGCAAGTTCCCCGTGCTCGGCACCAATCCGCATTCCTGGGGCCTGCCGACGCAGGACGCGTGCGGTTTCCCCATCGTGATCGACTGGGCCACCTCCACCGTCGCCATGGGCCGCGTTCAGCAACTCAAGCGCGAAGGCAAGCCGCTGCCTCCCGGCGCTGCCGTGGATGCCGCAGGCAAACCGACCACAGACGCGAATGATGCCGCGTGGCTGCTGCCCTTTGGCGCGCACAAAGGCTACGGCCTGTCGCTGCTCATCGAAGTCATGGGCGGCATGATCGGCGGCGGTCTGCCCACGCTGCGTGGTGGTGGTGCGCATCCCGATATCAAATCAAAGCCGTTCCCGGCGGGCGAGAAGCGCACCAGCAGCTTCTACTTCCAGGTCATCCATCCCGACGCCATCAGCACTGGTTTGTTCTCCAATGGCCGCAACTTCAATGAGAACATCAAG
>CAXNGR010000284.1:0-5799 GCA_964201265.1 Verrucomicrobiaceae bacterium | reverse complement strand
GGGCGATAATTCCACTTCTCAATGACTCCACCAGCACGCCTTACAGCGCTGCAATGATCGCGTCGCCGATCTCCTTGGTGTTGACCTTCTTGGTGCCGGGGGCACCGCTGAAGATGTCGCCTGTGCGGAGGCCGTCGTCGATGACCTTTTTGACGGCGGATTCGATGCTGGTGGCTTCTTTTTCAAGGCCGAGGGAGAAACGCAGCAGCAGGGCGACGGAGAGGATCTGGGCGATGGGGTTGGCGATGCCCATGCCGGCGATGTCGGGGGCGGAGCCGCCGCTGGGCTCGAAGAGGCCGAAGTAGAGGCCGTCGCCTTTCGGTTTGCCGAGGCTGGCGCTGGCGAGCATGCCGAGGGAGCCGCAGATCATGGCCATTTCGTCGCTGAGGATGTCGCCGAAGAGGTTTTCGGTGACGAGCACGTCGAAGCTGCGCGGTGCTTTGATGAGCTGCATGGCGGCGTTGTCCACGTATAGGTGCGCGAGGGTGACGTCAGGGTATTCTTTGGCGACTTCGACCATCGTTTCGCGCCAGAGGACGGAATTGGTGAGGACGTTGGCCTTGTCCACGCTGGTGACGTGCTTGCGGCGGAGTTGCGCGGCTTTGAAGGCGACGTGGGCGATGCGGACGATCTCGCTCTTCTTGTAAACCATCGTGTCGATGACCTCGATGTCGCCATCGGGCAGCGTGGTGCGGCTCTTGGGCTGGCCGAAGTACATGCCGCCGGTCAATTCACGCACACATAGCACGTCGAAGCCGCCTTCGACGAGGTCGGGGCGGATGGGGGAGGAGGAAGTGAGGGCAGGGTGGCAGATGCCGGGGCGCAGATTGGCAAAGAGGCCGAAATGTTTTCTCAACGGGAGCAGGGCACCGCGCTCGGGCTGCTCGTTCGGAGGCAGTTTTTCCCATTTCGGACCGCCGACGGAGCCGAAGAGAATAGCGTCGCTGGCTTCACAGGCGGCGACGGTTTCGGCAGGGAGAGCCTTGCCCACGGCGTCGATGGCGGCACCGCCGACGAGCTGGTGGTTGTATTCAAAGGTGAGGCTGGAACGGGCGGCGACGGCGTCGAGGACTTTGAGCGCCTCGGCCATGACTTCAGGGCCGATGCCGTCTCCGGGGAGGACTGCGAGTTTGAAAGAGCGGGACATGTGCGGGGTGGGAAAGGGGGGGTTTAGTGGCTGAGGATGCTGTGGAAGGCAAGCGGGCGGGGAATGACGAAGGACGAATTTTCGAATGACGAACGGGACCCAGGATTACCGCTGGCGAAGTATCAAAATTATAAAAAGTGGTAAATTTTGCTTTAAAACACTCTGAATCACCATAATTATTCCAGATTATGCGAGTGAACCCTGTGACAATTCCAGAAATTGATAGTCTGCGCGTCAAATCTCCCTGCCTTTCCGCCCTGCGGATCTGCTGGAGTGTTCTGGCCGTGACTTTGATCGCTTTGAGCGGAATCGGGCATGCCGGGGAGGATGATCACGGGTTGTCGGACCAGCTTGCGGCGGAAGCCCAGGCGCTGGCTCCGGCTTTTAAGATCCTGGCTCCTGCGGCGACGACGGCGACGGCGCGGATTTCGCTCGGAGAGTGGGGAAACATCATCGCTTGGACGCCGCATCTGCCGGTGACGGCGGCGACGCTGCCGGACGGGCGGCTTTTGACCTTTGCCTCGAACCAACGCACGACCTTCCCAGGTGGGGCCGAGTTCACCTACGCCGCAGTCTGGAATCCGGCCACGGGCGTGTTCACCGAGATCAACAACACGCGGCATGACATGTTCTGCGGCGGCACGGCCATGCTGCCGGACGGGCGGGTGATGATCAACGGCGGGCGCAACACGACGCGGCTCAGCAGCATCTTCGACTGGCGCACCAGCCAGTGGACGGCGGTGCCAAACATGAATGACGGTCGCTGGTACAATACCAGCGTGGCTTTGACTGACGGCAGTGTTTTCACTGTGACTGGCGATGGTGGTACCAACACCGCCGAGCGCTGGACCTCAGCGAGCGGCTGGTTGCGCCTGACCGGCATCAATTGGGCTACGGTGGTCGGTCAGCCGGGCTACGTCACGCGCTGGCACCCGCTGGTGGTCGTGGCTCCGGACGGACGCCTGTTTCACGGCGGACCCACACGGCAGATGAACTGGGTCACGGCCACTGGAAACGGAAGTCTGACCTACAGCGGCGTGAACGTCCCAGGCACGTTGTATCCGAAGGAAGGCTGTTTTGCCATGTATGACGAGGGGCGCATCCTGGTGATGGGCGGTTCGACGAACACGAACACCAATCCCAGCGACGGCTCCACCGGCACCAGCGCAAGCGCCACGTTTACCATCGACATCCGCACAGGCACTCCAGTGGTGCAAAGCGCGCCGTCCATGAGCTTTACGCGTCAGTTTGCGAACTCGGTCATTCTACCCAATGGCGAGGTCCTGGTGATCGGTGGCAACACCTCGGGCTTGAAGTTCAACGACACCGGCTCTGTCCTCACACCGGAAATCTGGAATCCGACCACACGCCAATGGCGGCAGCTCGCGCCGATGAATGTGCCGCGCAATTACCACTCGCTGGCGTTGCTGCTGCCGGATGGGCGCGTGTGGTCGGGTGGCGGCGGTCTTTCTGGTAACAGCGCCGATCATCGCGACGCGCAGCTTTTCACACCGCCGATGCTCTACAATTCTGACGGCAGCCTTGCCACGCGTCCGGTCATCACGCAGGCACCAGCCTACATCGGTGTGGGCACCACCTTTGCCGTGCAGGCCACGCCGGGGATCACGAAATTCAGCTTCATCAAGATGTCCTCGCAGACACACTCGATGAACACGGACCTGCGTTACCTGAGCCTGCCGTTCACGGAAACCTCGCCCGGCATCTACGCCGTCTCGGGGCATGCGAATCTCAGCGTCATGACACCGGGCTACTGGATGCTGTTTGGCATCGGTGCGAATGGCGCTTACTCGGTGGCGAAGGTCATCCAGGTCGATCCGACGACATCGGTGTCCGTCGTCAATCCCGGTGCCCAAGTCAGCGCGGTGAACGCACCCACGTCGCTCGCGGTTTACGGCACGGCTCCAGGCGGCGGCAGCGTGACTTACAGCGCGACGGGACTGCCCACGGGTCTCGCCATCAACGCCAGCACCGGCGTCATCAGCGGCACACCGACCAGCGCCGGAACCTTCAGCAATGCGCGTGTCACCGTCACGGATGGCATCACCAGCGCGAGCACCACCTTCGCGTGGACCATCACGCCGCCGAATTTGAGCCATCAATTCGCCAGCTTCACTTCGGCGAACGGCTTCCAGCTCAATGGCAATGCTGCTGTGACCGGCGGTGTACTCGTGTTGACGTCGAACGCAGGCACGCAAGCCGGTTCTGCCTTCTTGAGCAATCCGGTTCCGGTCTCCGAAGGCACGTCCTTCAGCAGCCGCTTCGTGTTTCGCATGAACGGCACGGCGGATGGCGCGGACGGCATGACGTTTGTGTTGCAAGGCAACGCAGCAACGGCGCTGGGTGCTGCTGGCGGTGGTTTGGCTTATGAAAGCATCACCAAAAGTCTCGCCATCGAGCTAGACACCTTCGCAGGCGGCACGGACCCGAACGCGAATCACATCGGCGTTTTGAGCAACGGCGTCGTCTCGCCGCATCTCGGCACCGCGAACGCCGCGTTCGATCTCGAAAACGGCGCAAGCCACACGTTGTGGGTCGATTACGACGGCCCAGCGGACACGCTGCGTGTGTATCTCGTGCAAGGGGTGAGTGCCACGAAGCCTGCCACGCCTGTGCTCACGCAAACCGCGCTCAAACTTGCGAACCTCACCGGCCCCAGCGCCTGGATCGGCTTCACCGGCGCGACCGGCGGCTCCACGAACGCGCATGAGGTGCTCGCCTGGGACTTTAACTTGAACGCCTTTGCGCCGCCCGCACCGCCGGTGGTCACGAATCCTGGTGCCCGTAGCAGCGTCATCAACCAAGCCGCGTCACTCAGCATCCAGGCCAGCGATGCGAACCAGGACACGCTCACCTTCAGCGCCACCGGTTTGCCCGCAGGTTTGTCGATCAATGCCAGCACCGGCGTCATCAGCGGCACACCGACCACCGCAGGCAGCTTCCCTGTCACGGTGAGTGTGAGCGATGGCAACACCACGCCGGTTAGCGTGTCGTTCAACTGGACGATCAATGCCAGCCTCGTTGTCCAACCGCCGCTGTCGTTGCCAAACGCGTCCGGCGCGGTCAAGACCTTCACCGCAGGCAGCACGGGCGGCGCGAATCCGCGCTTCAAGTGGAACTTCGGCGATGGCACACCCGAAACCGCTTTCAGCAGCAGCGCCAGCATCAGCCATACCTTTGCGAATCCGGGGCGTTACACTGTGGTCGTCACGGCCACCGATGACACGGGTAGGATCGTCACCAGCACCTTCTTCCAGGCCGTACATGCGCCGCTGACGACGAAGAAACCGGCCGTTTCATCCAGCATCGTGTTTGAAGACCGCGCCACGGGCAATGACCGCGTCTGGCTCGTCAATCCTGACACCGACAGCGTGACCGTTCTCGATGCCGTGACACGCGCGAAGCTCGCTGAAACCAGCGTCGGCCTTGCGCCGCGCAGTCTTGCGCTCGCACCTGATGGCCGTGTGTGGGTGACTAACGCGGAGAGTGCCACGATTTCCATTTTGAACGGCACCAGCTATGCCGTGGCCGCTACCATCACGCTGCCGCGTGGTTCGCGTCCGTTTGGCATCGCCTTCGATCCGAACGGCACTGCTCCGTATGTCGCGCTGGAGGGCATCGGGCAGTTGTTGAAGCTCAATCCGAGCACTGGAGCGCAGATCAGCAGCCTCAATGCCGGTGCGAACGCACGTCATGTGTCTGTCAGCGCGGATGGAGCGCGGGTTTACGTCAGCCGCTTCATCACGCCGCCGCTGCCGGGTGAAAACACCGCTGCTCCTGTCACCACCGGTCGTGGTGGCGAGGTGCTGGTGGTCACGGCATCGACGCTGGCGCTGGAGCGCACGATTCTGCTGCAACACAGCGAAAAGGCTGACTCGCCCACCTCCGCGCGTGGTCTGCCAAACTACCTCGGTGCCACAGCGATCTCGCCAGACGGTCTTTCCGCCTGGGTGCCCTCGAAGCAAGACAACATCAAGCGCGGCACGTTGCGCGATGGCGTCGGCCTCAATCATGATCAAACACTGCGCGCCATCGCCAGCCGCATCAATCTGACCACGCAGGCCGAGGATTACGCCGGGCGCGTCGATTTCGACAACGCGGGCATGCCCAGCGCGGCCATCTTTGATCCGTGGGGTGTGTATGTCTTCGTCGCGCTCGAAAGCAGCCGCGCCGTCGCCGTGGTCGATGCCTGGAGCAAAGAAGTGATCACACGTTTCGATGCTGGTCTCGCGCCGCAGGGACTCGCGCTGTCACCGGACGGGCGTACCTTGTTTGTGCATAATTTCATGGCCCGCACGGTCAGCGTGCATGACATCAGCAGCCTCGTGCAGGGTGGCAGCGGCACGCCAGTCACGCTCGGTGTGGTGAACGCGATCAACACCGAAAAACTCAGCGCTACCGTGCTGAAGGGCAAACAGCTCTTTTATGATGCTGCCGACGCGCGTCTGGCTTTGCAGGAATACATCGCCTGCGCCACCTGCCACAACGACGGCGGTCATGACGGTCGCACCTGGGATTTCACCGGCGTGGGCGAAGGTCTGCGCAACACGATCACGCTGCGCGGTCATGGCAATCACGGCGCGCTGCACTGGTCGGGTAACTTCGATGAGTTTCACGACTTCGAGGGCCAGATC
>CAXNGR010000283.1:0-5812 GCA_964201265.1 Verrucomicrobiaceae bacterium | reverse complement strand
TCGATGATGCCGAGAATGGGCACATTGACCTTCTGAAACATGCCCACGGCCTTGCGGGCGTCGATCAGGGCGACCTCCTGCGGTGTGGTGACGATGACCGCACCGTCGAGCGCCACGGTTTGAACGATGGTGAGCTGAATATCGCCCGTACCAGGGGGCAGATCGAGCACGAGCACATCGAGATCATTCCAGGCGCACTGCCGCAGAAACTGCTGCGTGTAACGCGTGGCGATTGGGCCGCGTACGATTACGGGAGAGGCATCTTCGAGCAGGAAACCCATCGACATGAGCTGCAGGCCGTATTTTTCAATCGGCACGATCTGCTGCTCGTCGTTTTGATACGGGCGCTCGTCCGTGCCGAACATATGCGCGATGCTGGGACCGTACAAATCGCAGTCGCACAGGCCGACACGCAGCCCGCTTTGGCTCAAAGCAACCGCCAGATTTGATGCCACGGTGCTTTTGCCCACGCCGCCTTTGCCCGAGGCCACGGCGATGACCTTTTTCACGCCAGGGATGCTCGATTTGCCGAGTTTTTCGGAAGCCGTGGTGCCTGCGCCGGGAGGATCTTTGATATCGAAGTTCAGCTTCACTTCGCCGACGCCCGCGACTTTTTTCAGCACGTCCATCGCCTGTTCATGAATCAGGCGTGGGATGTTTGGATCACGCGTGGCGACGGAAATTTCGACGGTGACGTTCGCGCCTTCGATTTGAACGCTCTTCACGAGGCCAAACGACACAATGTCGCGGCTGAAGCCAGGATAGCGGACGTTGCCAAGGGCGGTGCGGATGTCTTGTTCGGTGGGCATGGGGTTGGGATACGAATCCACCTAGCAGGCAGGCGCAGATTTGCAAACCCCGGCTCCAAAGCAAAAAACGCCGCCTGTTTCCAGGCGGCGTTCGTGGACTGAACTTGCTGAGGCAAATCAAGGCTTCGGCACTTCGCTGATCGTCTTGAGCACACGGCTCGAGATCGCATACGGGCAGCCCTGGCTGTTCGGACGGCGGTCTTCGAGGTAGCCCTTCCAGCCATTTTTCTTGAAGCTGTGCGGCACGCGAATGGAAGCACCACGATCAGCGATGCCCCAGGAGAACTGGTCGATGGACTGGGTCTCATGCAGGCCGGTGAGGCGCATGTGATTGTCCGGGCCATAGACGGCAATGTGCTCGGCGCAATTTTTCTCAAACTGGGCCATGAGGGCGAGGAAGTAAGGCTCGCCGCCGACTTCACGCATGTACTTCGTGGAGAAGTTGCAGTGCATGCCGGAACCGTTCCAATCGGTGGCACCGAGAGGTTTGCAGTGGTATTCGACGTCCACGCAGTATTTCTCACAGAGGCGGTTCAGGAAGTAGCGGGCCACCCACATTTCGTCAGCGGCTTTCTTGGAGCCTTTGCCGAAGATCTGGAATTCCCACTGGCCCTTGGCCACTTCGGCATTGATGCCTTCGTGATTGATGCCAGCGTCGAGGCAGATTTCGAGGTGCTCCTCGACGATCTGACGGGCGATGTCGCCGACGTTCTTGTAGCCGACGCCCGTGTAATACGGACCCTGGGGGGCTGGATAGCCGTTCTCAGGGAAACCGAGGGGGCGACCGTCTTGATAAAGGAAGTATTCCTGCTCGTAGCCAAACCAGGTGTCAGGATCGTCAACAATCGTGGCACGGTCATTGGAAGCGTGCGGGGTGCCGTCAGCGCTATAGACTTCGCACATGACGACCACGCCGTTCTTGCGGGTGCTGTCAGGGTACACGGCCACGGGTTTCAGCACGCAGTCGGAGCTGCCTCCGGGAGCCTGTTGGGTGGAAGATCCGTCAAAGCCCCAGTCAGGCAGTTCTTCCAGCTTTGGAAAGCTAGCGTATTCCTTGATCTGAGTCTTGCCGCGGATGTTGCGGACCGGCTGGTAACCGTCCAACCAGATGTATTCGAGTTTGTATTTGGCCATGGTTGAGTGTGTTTGTTTCTTGCCTGACAGGAGGGACAAATAAGCACCCCACAGATCAGTGAAGCGCATGAAAGCATGCCGCGTGCCAGACGCGAGATGAATTTTTGTCTGCTTGCTAGGTTCGCCGCCTGCTTGAATGGTCACCCCTCTCCCAAATCCCCATGCAAGAAGCCAAAAACACCGTGCGAGCCATCGTCCACATCGGCTACGACGGCCGGGTGCATAAACAATTTCGCGGCAGCAACGCCCGGGACCGCTTTGACAACGAAGTACGCGTCCTGCGTCTCCTGGAGGAGCGCGGCTGCGGCTATGTGCCCCGCCTGCTCGAAGCCCACCCCGAAACACTCACCATCATCACCTCCAATTGCGGTGGTCGGGTGGAGCGCATGGATGATGCGCGGCTGAAAGAGCTTTTCGGCGAGCTGGAGCGCGACTACGGCGTGCGTCACGACGACCCCTTCCTGCGCAACGTCACCTACCGCCGCAGTGACGGACGCTTCTGCCTCATCGACTTCGAACTCGCCACCATCCTCGACCCACCGCCTCCCCAGCCCGCTCCATGAGCGTCTCCAGCCCCACCCAACCACCCAACCACCTCCGCTGGTCTGGCCTGACTCACCCCGGCCGCGTGCGTCAGAACAACGAGGACACCTTCCTCTGCCTGAATTTCGACGCCCGCGAAGTGCGCTACCTCGGCAAAGTCGGCGAATCCACGCTCGACACTGGCGACTTCGTCTTCGCCGTGAGCGATGGCATGGGCGGTGCAAAGTCCGGCGAGTTCGCCAGCAAGATCGCCGCAGAAAAAATCACCCAACTGCTGCCGAAGAGCTACAAACAGTCCGCGCAGCAGATCGCCGCCGGGCATGGCGATGTGTTGAACGAGCTGTTTCACCGTATCCACGAGGAACTGCTCAAACTCGGCCGCTACTACGAGGAATGTCGAGGCATGGGTGCCACGCTGAGCCTCGGCTGGTTCACGCCCGGCTGGATGCACTTCGCCCACATCGGCGACAGCCGCATCTACTGGCTGCCCAAAGGCGGCCAGATCAAACAACTCACCGACGACCACTCCCACGTCGGCTGGATGCAGCGCCAGGGCCAGCTCAACGAGCGCCAAGCGCGCACCCATCCGCGCAGAAGCGTCCTCATGCAGGTGCTAGGCGCTGGCAGACAGTCTCTCGATCCCCAAATCGGCTCCGTCGGTTGCGAAAGCGGCGACCGCTTTCTCTTCTGCACTGATGGTGTCATCGACGGCATCTGGAACCACCGCTTAGCCGACATGCTCGCGGCAGTTCAGCCGCCCGAGGGCAAAAGCCACGCGCAATGGTTCGTCGAGTATGCCGTGGCTGAATCCGGGCGAGACAACGCCAGCGCGGTGGTTGTGGAGCTGCTCTGAGTCCACGCAAAATCGGGCAACGCATGCGCAAGCACCGCAGAGCACGTTTTTCACGGCTCGGCATGGTTGGATCACCAACCTATGAAGCGCAACGACCCCATCTCCCACCTCATGTCCCGCAACGTGATCACCGTCCACCACGGCGATCCTATCTCCAAAGTACGTGCACTCGTCCGCGAGCATGGCGTGCATCACATCCCCGTGGTGAATGGCGACCAACTCGTCGGTATCATCGCCTGGAGTGACATCCTACGTGTCAGCTTTGGTGACGCCTTCAACACGGACGAGCGTGCGGTCGATGCCACGCTCGACCACACGCTGACCCTGGAGCAAGTGATGAAAAAAGACCCGGTGACGCTGCCTGAAACCGGCACGGTTCGCGAAGCCGCCGAAATTCTTGCCAAGAGCGAGTTCCACTCGCTTCCCATCGTGTCCGGCAGCCACAAGCTCGTCGGCATGGTCACCTCCACCGATCTGATCCGCTATCTGGTTGAGCAGTTTTAACCCATCAGCGCCACCGCGATGGGATCGACGAGCGGTTTGCCGCTGCGCGTTAGGCGCACGAACTGCTCATCGAAGTCCAGCAGCCCCTGGTCACGCAGCGTGTCGAGCATGCGGCGTGACTCAGGGGCGATCATTTCCAGCGGCAAACCACGCGCCGTGCGCAGTTCGAGGCCGAAGCGCTCGGTGCGCCTGTTTTCTGGCGTGAGTTCCTCGACTTCCACCGCCGTGTCATCACCCGCAAGCGCCAGCGCCATGTAGCGCGGGGTGTCCTTCACGTTGTGCCAGCGTTTGCCGCCCACGGTGGAAAAAGCGCCGGGACCGATGCCTAGATAGTCCTCTCCGAGCCAGTAGGACTCATTGTGGACGCTGCGATGGCCCGGTCTCGCGTAGTTCGAGATCTCGTAGTGCTCAAAACCGCCCGCTTCGAGCAGGTCGATGCCCAGATTAAAAAAGTCCGCGTCGCGGCCTTCATCCGCGCGAAACTCCCCCGCTTTGAGGCGGCGGAAAAAGTCCGTGTCCTCCTCATAGTTGAGGTTGTAGGCCGAAATGTGGTCCGGTTTCAGCGAGAGTGAATGCTGAACCGTTTCACGCCAAGTTTCGAGGCTCTGGCCGGGAATGGAGAACATCAGATCGAGGTTCAAACTCGGAAAATCGACCGCCTTGAGCACCTGCCAGGTTTCTTCGGCCTCAGTCGGTGAATGATCGCGCCCCAGCGTTTTGAGCGTCGCCTCATCCCATGCCTGGATGCCCAGCGAGACACGCGTGACGCCCTGCTCACGCATGAGCGCGGCTTTGGAGGCGGTGATCGTGCGGGGGTTGGCCTCCATGGTGTATTCAGCCACATCGGACACATCCAAGCGCTCACGCAAACCGCGCAGCAGCCGCTCCAAATGCAGCTCGCTCAGCATGGTGGGCGTGCCACCGCCAAAAAAGATGGTGCGCGGCTTCAGCGGCTGTTTTTCGGCTTCCTTCAGCAGCGCATCCACAAACGCCACCATGTCTGTGCCGCCCGGCGTGTGCTTGTGAAAGCTGCAATACGGGCAGATGCGGTGGCAGAACGGGATGTGGACGTAAAGGTGATGCACAGGCTGCTAGAATACTGGTGACTGGAGGCTGGAGGTCGATGCTAGCAGAGAATGCTTGATCCGGCATCCAGCATCCAGCATCTAGCGGCCAGATGTCCGACGAATCCCACCATGAACGCGAACTCGGCGGCCAGTTGCTGGCAGCGGTGTCGCGCTCTTTCTACCTCACGCTCAAAGCGCTGCCCAAGGAGCTGCGTGAGCCAATTTCCCTCGCCTACCTGCTCGCACGAACGGCGGATACCATCGCGGACACGGCCAGCGTAAGCGCCGAAGTGCGTTTGGACTGCCTCGAACGCTACCGCGCCCTCGTGCGCGGTAATTCTGCGGTCGAAGCGCTCGCCTGCACACTGCGCGAGCAGTTTTGCCCGCAGCAGGAGGACGAAGCCGAGCGCCGACTCATGGAAAAATTCGCGGATGGCATTGCCTGGCTGCGCACGATGCAGCCCGCGCCCTTGGCGGCCATCCAAAGCGTGCTGGAGCACATCATCGACGGCCAGATGCTCGACATACGCCGTTTCCCTTCCGACGGCCAGCTTCGCTCTCTCGCCAGTGCGGAAGAACTCGATCAATACACCTGGCTCGTCGCCGGTTGTGTCGGCGAATTCTGGACTCAGCTCTGTGCCAGCGAACTGCCTAGTTCCCTCGATCCCGCCGTCACCACCGCCCAGATGCAGGAATGGGGCGCACGCATGGGCAAAGGCCTGCAACTCATCAACATCCTCCGCGACATCGGCGAGGACACCCGTGATGGCCGCTGCTACCTGCCGTGCAAGCCTGACGACATCCAAACCGTGTGGCGTAAGTGGCTGCAAACCTGCACGGAGCACCTCGAATGCGGCCTGCGCTACGTCCAGCACGTCACCCACGGCAAACTGCGCTACGCC
>CAXNGR010000282.1:0-5834 GCA_964201265.1 Verrucomicrobiaceae bacterium | reverse complement strand
GTAGAGCGCATGAAACAGCGGCGCGGTCCAGCCCACAGGCTCCGGCCTGGGCAGGGCGAGCTTCAGTGGAAACAGCAGGTAACAAACGCCGCTGAGCACGGTCACGGCGATGAGGCGCTTGGTGAGCAGGTTCAGCTCCAGCTTGCTGCCGCAGAGAAAAAACGCGCCGCAGAAAAACAGGTCGAGCGACCAGTACGGCACCACCAGCTCGCGCACGAACGGGATGTGCCGCTCCCATTCGAACATCAGCGTCGGCACATCACCGCGCGTGGCGGTGAAGTGATTGCAGCCGCTGTACACGAGCACAAACGTCGCTCCAGCGAGCGCGAGCCGCCAAATCGCAGACCATATCAATCCGGGTTCGCGTTTTGCGCGGTTCATGCGGGCTTGCGAGCGATGCTAACGGTGAAGATGCCGAAGTCGTCGATCCACTGCTTCTCCTTTTTGAAGCCCGCCTGCTCGACGAGCGCATCGATCTCGCCCTGCGGACGGCGGCGCATGATCCAGTATTGACCGTCGCGATTCGTGAGCGTGCGGGCGATCATTTCGACCTGCGGATGCCATGGCTGGCCGGTGTAGATGAGATAGCCTCCTGGATTCACGGCGCTGAACAAACCGCGCAGCGAACGCTGGAGTTTGTCGTTCTCTGGAAACAGCTCATACAGCCCGGACACGACCGCCACGGAGGGTTTCGGCTCCACACTGGCGAGGGAGGCCTCATCAAAGGCATCACCACGCAGATGAGTGATGCGCTCACTGAGACCCATCTGCTGCGCGGACTCACGGCCACGTGCCAGGGCGGATTCGCTCCAGTCGCGGCAGAGGATTTTCAAATCAGGCTCGTCGAGCACATCGAGCAAGTAGCGCCCCGCTCCACCGGCGACGTCCATGAGCTGCAAGGGCATGCCTGCCTCTCGAACTTGTTTCACCGCAAAGCGCAGCGCCTGGTTCATGCACGCACGGCGCTGGCGTATGCCGCGCCAGCCGATGGCGTTGAGGTAAAAGTAGTCGATGATCTTGCCGACGAGCAGATTGCCGCGCGGCTTGTTGTCATAGACGTAGTCAAGCGACTCACCGGAGTCGAAACCTGTCGCGTGGCCGATGCGGATGCCCTGGCTGAGCCTGCCGGTCGTGCCGAGAGCCGCACGCTGCACAATGAATGAAAGCCCGCGCAGCGAAGGAGATGGCAGCGGCTTCTTCAGGCTCGCAAACTCCGCGTTCGTGGCCGGATGCGTCAGATCGACTTCCAGACGTGGCGGCGTGAAATTGGCGATGCAGCGCTCGGCGAAGCGTTTGATGACTCCGCACACCTCATCGCGGCAAAGATCGTGGAAGATGGCATGGCGTGCGCCTTTGAGCGTGAGGTGCGTTTTTTGCTCGCAGCCGTAGTTCGTGTAGAGAGCGTCAATGGCTTCGCGTTTCACCACTTTGTCGGCTCCGGCGGAAAAGAGCAGCAGCGGGCGGTCCATGACCTCCGCGTCGCTGATCACGCGCTGCGCGGTGTCGAAGAGATCGGCGAGGATTTTGGCCGAGATGTCTTTCGAGATGAGTTTGTCGGCGTCATAGGCAGCAGCGGCGCTCAGATCGCGGGTGAGCCAGGAGCCGCGCACATAGCTCTTGATCGTGGCGTCGGGTTTGAGCTTCTGCATGACGCGGATGCTCGTGAGAGCCCCCGGAACGATCAGATTCACCTCCAGCGCCGGTGTGGCGAGCACGAGGCCGGCAATGCGCGGTGCAAAGTCATGCACCCAGGCCGCCGCCACGACTCCGCCAACGCTGTGTGCCACCACCACGGTGCGTTCCGGCGTCAGGCCGTGCGCTTTTTGCAGGTGGTGGAAAAACGTGTCGAGATCGCGCACATACTCCATGAAGCCCGCCGCATGTCCGCGACGGCCCGGTGACAAGCCGTGGCCGCGTGCTTCCCAGGCATAGATCGCCGTGTCCGGCATGGCGAGAGAAGGAATCACCGTATCCCAACGGTCTGCATGCTCATGGCCGCGATGCAGCAGCACCAGCGCCTTTGTGGCTCCCTGGACGTTCCAGGCTTTGTAATGAAGGGCGAGACCGTCGTCGGTGGTGAATTGGAGGCGTTCTGAGTTCATGAGGGTCTTTGGTGAAGGACTTTTGCCAGATGACTGACACGCCGCCAGACGGTAATAACGATACCTGCATTGATGACAGCAATGGTCCAGGTCAGCAGCGGCCATGCGACCTGCATCAAGTCGAGCGTCAGCATTCCCAGGCAGCCCAGCGTCACCGTGAACATCCGATGCGGTTTCGCCATCGGTCCGCAGAAGTCGTGCTTACCCGTGATGCTGGCGCCGAGGGCACGAACATAGGCGGTCAACACCGAGCCGCCCATCGCCGCCCAGCCCAGCGCGATGCTCCATTCGGTGCCTCCGGCGTATCCTAACGGCACCAGGATGAAGGCATCGTCGATGCGGTCGGGGATCTCATTGAAAAGCTCGCCCGTGGCCGATTTGAGCCCGCCTTCAACCGCGAGCAGGCCGTCCATCATGTTGCAGAACAAGCGGAGCTGAACTCCTACGGCCGCGATGAGCCAGAAGATCCACGCCGAATCCGAGCGGACCGCCATCAACGCCGCCCCGCCGCCGACAGCCGCGCAAACAATCCCCAACAAAGAAACGGTGTTCGGCTTTAATCCGAGACGCAGCATTCCATGCGAAAAAAACTGCGCCCAAGCCGTGCTGCGTGACTTTAACGGACGACGTACCGAAGGATCGCTGCTCATGAAGGTAGAGCAAACAACTGGGCTGCCGGATGTCAATCCGCCTGCTGGCATCGTGAGGAAATAGCGCCATGCTGCACCACGTTTGCTTTCGTACATGTATCCGCGCTTCATCATTGCATGAAAACCTTTCTCCTTATTTGCCTGTTCGCCACGCCCGCCTGGGCTGATTTGTCCACGCATGCCTTTTTCAAGCACTTCGTCGGCACATGGAAGGCGGCGGGTGAGTTGAAAGGCGAGAACGACAACCTCGTCATCAAGGAGGAGTGGACGGGCAAGGCGGATGGCGAGAACACCTTTCTCATTGAGGGCACCCGCACGATGAACGGTGACACGCAGCCGTTTAGGTGGACGATGACTCACAACACCGGCACGGACATGTTTGAGGCGATCCTCAGCGGTCCAGACGCCGCCCAAACGATCCGTTTTGAAGGTGCAGTCTCCGAAGTGAACCTCACGCTTGAATTGAAGGCTCTCACTGGCAACGGCCAGAGCAGCATCACCGTGATCGACAGCTTCCAAGGCCAGCAGAAAGACGTGATCGAGAGCAAGGTGCTCTTCACGGGCGACGCGGGCCAGACGACGCTGGAAGGAACGATCAAACACGAGAAGCAAAAAACGCCGTGAGCAGTTATTGGGAGCTTGTGAAGCGCATCTGGCGCGCGCCAGGAAATCGAGGCCGGCGTGTGCAGGTGCTGCTGCGCAGTGTGCTGTGGCTGGTGAACAAGAAGACGCTGCGCAGGCCGTGGACGCTGTGGGTGTTCGGAGATTTGAAACTGCGCTGTTATCCAGACAGTATCATCGCCCTGCATGTGGTGCAGCGCGGTGAGTTCCATGACTGGGATACGGCGAAGTTCATCGTGGAGTTCTTGAGGGCAGGGGACTCCTTCGTCGATGTCGGGGCGAACATCGGTCTCTACACGTTGCCTGCGGCGGCGAAAAAGGCCCGCGTGGTGTCGGTGGAGCCGAGCGCGAGGAATCGCGGTCGTTTGGAGGAAAATCTGGCTTTGAATGGCCTATCGAGCGTGAAGATCGAAGCCTGTGCTTTGGGCGAAACCGAAGGTGAAATGGCCTTCTGCGACGCCGACGCGCTAGCGCATGTTGAACTGAACGGAACTGGCCTGAAGGTACCGGTGCGCACCTTGGATTCGATCTTGCCCGAGGGCGAAATTTCGCTGCTGAAGGCCGATGTGGAAGGCTTTGAGCTGTCTGTCTTCAAAGGGGCTGAACGCGCGATGCGGGTTGGATACCTGCCGGTGATCCTGTTTGAGATGAATCACTCGTATGAGCGCTACGGCGTCACAGAGGCGGAGATTTTTGGCTTTTTGCGCTCACACGGCTATCAAATCGCCCGCTATGTGCATGATGCGCGTCAACTCGTCACGCATGGACTGGAAGGGGACGTAGTCGCCTTTACGCCACGCGGCGAACAACTCATTCACGAACGACTTTTGACATGAACATCACCAACTGGGACCAGGCTTATCAGGAAAACTTCACGCCCTGGGACAAGGGGCAGCCCTCGCCGCCACTGGTGGAATGGCTGACGCGCAACAAGGTTTCAGGGCGTGTGCTGGTGCCTGGATGCGGCGTGGGGCATGATGTGGCTCACTTGGTTTCGCTTGGCATCGACGCGCACGGTCTCGACATCGCCCCAACGGCGGTCGCGCGGGCGAAGGAGCGCTACCCTCAACTGGCGGAGCGATTCATGCTGGCGGATCTGTTTGAGCACCGGGGCGAATTTGACGCCATCATTGAGCACACCTGTCTTTGCGCCTTGCCCCCGGAGTGGCGGGGAAAGTATCGAGACGCGGTGGCAAAACTGCTGAAGCCGGGCGGGCTGCTGATCGGCACCTGGTTTGTGAATCCCGAGATGGATCCGGGTGAAAGCGGGCCGCCGTTTGGCATCTCGCCTGAAGAGCTGGCCGCGCTTTTTGCGGAGCAGTTTGAGTTGGTCGAGAGCTACACGCCGGAAGCCGCGTATCCGGGCCGGGAAGGTCGGGAACTGCTGCGCGTTCTGCGCCTCACTTCTTCTTGAAGTCATCCACGAGCGGCTGCGTGGCGGGCTGCAAACGCCGGGCGATGAACTCCTCAGGCACGAGTTTCTTCACCGTGCCGGCGATGATGCCCTCGATGCCGGAGGCGAAGCGAGTGGGGCGGCCGTAGTAAATCATCGCGCCAGCGGCCTCGTAGCCACCTTCCTCCCACACTCGCTGGGAGGGGATGTAGCAGGGCACGTCGTTGGTGTAACCGTTCACCCAAGTGCGGGCGGGGTCGAACTCGCGTTTGAAGCGCAGGCTATAATCCACCACGACCTCTCCCGGCAGATTGATGGTGAGCAGGTCGTCGCCGTAGTGCCACACCTGCACCATGTAGGGCAGGGCGGGCGGGATGTTCTCGCCGCGTTCGAGCATTTCGAGATGCTTCTTTGCATGGTGGGCGGTGTGTTTGTTTTTGTCAGCCGCCTTGGCCTGCCATTCTTCTTGGGTGGGCAGCTTGTCGTAAGGGAGCATGACCTCGCTGGTGGCGCAGTTGAGCGGCCCAGCCAGCGGGCGCATGGGCTTGTTGATGACTCGCACGATTTCCTTCGCGAGATGGACCCCATGATCCATGGCGAAGCGAAGTTCGCGTCTGGGGTAGGGATTCTGGTCCGCACCGCAGCCGATGGCGACGAGGCAAACGCTTCCTGGGAAACGCAACTCCATTTCAGCATGCGCCATGCCCGCCCAGTCGCCGTGAATCTCGTCGATGCCCAGCGTGGTGCAGTGGCAGGCGTAGCTCACATGGGTAGCGATGAGCTTTTTGCCATCGGCGGAGCGCACCCGCAGCACGGGCAGGGCGCGATCGCTGGGGCCGTTGAAGTTTTGCGCGTTTTGAAAGCCGGTCTCGGTCTTCAGGCGGCGGTTGTAGGCGAAATAGACTTTTCCGCCGCCCCAGTCGAGCTGAGCAGGCTGCATCTGGCCCAGAGCATCGCTGATGGTCTTCACGATCTTATCGGTCAACGTTTCGGTGTAGCGATCCACACGCTCCTGCTGATCCGCAGGCAAGTCCGCACCAAACATGAATGGCAGCACCCCCTTGAGCA
>CAXNGR010000281.1:0-5848 GCA_964201265.1 Verrucomicrobiaceae bacterium | reverse complement strand
GTCGCCGATGAGCAGCACGCGTGGCAGTCCGGCCACGTCTTCGACCTTCACCAGCGAGGGGTTGGGCTTGCGCTCGCGTTTGACAGGCTTTTTGGGCGTTTCGGCAAGCGCGACGGCGGTGGTGAGCAGGGCGAGGAGCAGGATGAATTTCATGTGGCGGGATTAAACGCGGCACTGCCGCCGGAATATCGCGAGGTTGAAAAAGATGCTGGCATGCGGGTTTCAGACGCGTTTGATGAGCCTCACCCCTCTCCCAACCATGCGCACGCTTCTTTGCACCCTCGCTCTCGCCTCGTTTGTTTCTGCCGCCGAACCGGTTTACCTGACGCTTGCTGATTTCACCAACCTGACGGGAGAAGTACCCTCCGGTGGCTGGACGACCGAGGGTGACAACACGATTCATCTCGTCGGCAAGGGGGGCGGCAATTTGATTTCCAAAAACGAATACACGAACTTCGAACTCGAGTGGGAGTGGAAGCTCAATGCCAAGGGCAACAACGGCATCAAATACTGGGTCACCAAGATCGGTGGCAAGGAGTGGCTCGGCATCGAATATCAAATGATCGACGACAGCGGCCATCCCGACGGCCTCACAGGCGGCTCTCACACCACGGCGTCGATTTACGACATCAAAGAACCGGTGAAGGACAAAGCCGTGAAAGCCGCTGGTGAGTGGAACATGAGCAAGATCATCGTCCAGGACGGCAAGATCCAGCATTGGCTCAACGGCGCACTCGCCTGCGAAGCGGACACCACGACGCCTGAGTGGAAGGAAATGGTCGGGAAGAGCAAGTTCAAGAGCAAGGAGGGCTTCGCCCCCGGCCAAGGAAAAATCATGCTGACCGAGCACGGCGACGAAACGTGGTTCCGCAACATTCGCCTCTCGGCGAAGTAAAGTAGTCCAGTTGCTTCGCAACAAGCCTACTTTTCCACTTCCGCGCGATCTTTCTCAAACAACTGCGTCAACTGAACGCGCCGCTCGCGTACGATGCTGGCATAGGCGTCAAAGTCGTCCTGCACTGGAACGATGAGGTGCATCGTTTCGTCGTCGTAGCGCCGCCACTTGTGCGCGGCTTCCTCCATCGCGGTGGCTGGCTTGCCGAGCGCTTGCAGCGCCCGCGTGGCAAGCGCCAAAGCGCTGTGCATTTGCTCATGCACCATGTCTTCCGCCTCAATGCCGAGTTTGAGCAGCTCAAAGCGGTGGCCGTAATCCTTCGCGCGCACCAAGATGCGAACCTTGGGATATTTCTCGCGCACCTCCGTCACCAGCCGCGCCACTTTGGACTCGTCCGCCAGCGCGATGATCAGCATGCAGGCCTGCTCGATGCCCGCCGCATGCAGCAGATCGAGCCGTGTGGCATCGCCATAAAACACCTTGAAGCCAAAGGTGCGCAGCATGTCCACATGATCGGGATCAGTTTCCAAAACCGTCACCTTCACGCCCTGCGACATCATGAAACGTCCCAGGAAATTGCCGAAGCGGCCGAAGCCGGCCAGGATCACTGGCGCATGCTCATCAATCGGGTCGGGAGCGCGTTCCTCCTTGATCACCGCCGTGTAACGCGGGGCAATAACACGTTCATAGACGATGAACAGCAGCGGCGTGATCGCCATGGACAGTGCCACGACGGCCACGAGCAGCTTCGCATTCTCTGCTTCGAGAATTTGCTGCTGCGAGGCCATCGACAGCAGTGCAAAGGCAAACTCACCGCCCTGTGCCAGCGCCAGTGCGAGCAACCAGCGGTGACTGCCGCGAATCTTCAGCAGCGTGGCAATCGCCAACAGCACCAGCGTCTTCAACACGATCAATCCAAGAACCAAAACGCCCACAAGCAGTGGTTTCGCCGCGATCACGCTGAAATCCAGTGACGCGCCGACGGCGAGGAAGAACAAACCGAGCAGCAGGCCTTTGAACGGCTCCAGATTGCTCTCCAGCTCATGCCGGTAATGGCTTCCCGCGAGCACCACGCCCGCGACAAAGGCTCCGAGCGCTGGTGAGAGGCCCACTTGCGTCATCAGCAGGGCCACACCGACACTTAAGAGCAACGCAGCCGCCGTCAGCAGCTCCCGCAGACCCGTTTTCGCCAGAATCGCGAAGCCACGCGGCACCACGAACTGACCGGCGATCACAATCGCCACCACCGCGCTCAGCGTGACGAGCGGCTGAGCCCAATGGGGCAGTTCTTGCAGC
Source organism: Verrucomicrobiaceae bacterium (assembly GCA_964201265.1). Classification (GTDB taxonomy): domain Bacteria; phylum Verrucomicrobiota; class Verrucomicrobiia; order Verrucomicrobiales; family Verrucomicrobiaceae; genus Prosthecobacter. The sequence continues at coordinate 3,657 of CAXNGR010000281.1, read as the reverse complement.
CAGCCATGATGCTCGGTCGTTGTTTCAGCCGCTGCGAGCAGTGGAAACACCGCCAGCATCGGAATGACCGCGATGTCTTGAAACAGCAGCACCGCGAACGAGTCCGCGCCGCCATCCGTGCGCATCAGCGCCTTCTCTTGCAGCGTCTGAATCACGATGGCGGTCGATGAAAGCGCCAAAATCATGCCCGTGGCGATGGCGGGCTTGAAATCCAGCCCGCAAGCCATCGCGATGCCCATCACCGCCAGTGCCGTGAACACGACTTGCATGCCACCGAGGCCAAAAATCGGCCCGCGCATGCGCCACAGCCGCGACGGCTCCAATTCGAGGCCGATCATGAACAGCATGATCACCACGCCAAACTCCGCGAAATGCAGCGCCTCCTCGCCTGGTTCACCCCCGACCCAGCCCAGCACAAACGGCCCGATCAAGGCCCCGCCGATGAGATAACCCAGCACGCTGCCCAATCCCAGCCGATGCGCCACTGGCACCAGAAGAACGGCTGCCGCGAGGTAGATGAAGGCTGAGAGGAAGAAGTTCGGATCGTGCATGAAGTCAGAGTCCCAGCGAGGCGCGTGCCTCTTTGCGAATCACCGTGGCTTTGGTCAACGCGGCTTTGGCATTTGCCGCCGAGGCTTCATTGCCTGGATAGCGAAACTCGACCGCGTAATCCGTTAGAAAGTCTGCGGCTGGGCGCAGGGCTGACCACATCGTCTCCAGCGGCAGAAGCAAATCCAGTAGCACTTCAAGATCGTGCGTTTTTGGAACACGCAGCCCGGCTTCCTGCATCCTGGCTTTGAGATACTTTTCCGCAGACTGCTGGCAGTGAAAGCAAACTTCGTCATGGAAGGCGAGTTTGCGCTTCCGGGAGAGCACTTTGGCAACCTGGAAGTCGCTTTCGGCTTTTTGCACCCACTCACGCGTTGCTGCCTTCATACATCACCCGTCCTTTCTCGGTGATTTCCTCCAGAAAGCTGTCTCCTTCGTGCAAGCGTGCGGTAATGAACTGCGGATCACGCACCAGGATGTCCACCGGAAATCCAGCCCGCACCTTGCGGCGGATTTTAAGCGAGGGCCTGCTGCCCATGCGTCGTGATTTGGGCATCACCACCAGCACATCGACATCCGAATCTTCGTGCGGCTTGCCGTAGGCGTGCGAGCCAAACAGAATGATGCGCTGCGGCTTGAAAACCGCAGCGATCTCATCGCAGTAGCGTTTGATGTCTCGTCTCGAAACCATGGCGTGATTCTGGCTTATTCTGCGACCGCCTCAACCGCGAAATTACCGCGCTCCTTTGAGCAGATCAAACACCGTCACCATGCCGAGCAGGCGGTGCTCGGCGTCCACCACCACGGCCTTGCTCACGCCGGTGCGCATGAGGGTCTGAACCAGTTCCGGCACCGGCACTTCGCCACGCACGCAGAAGGGCGTGGTGAGCGGCAGATCCTTCAAGCCGTCGCGGCAGGTGAAACCGTGATTTTTAAGCCAGTCGTAGGCCACGGAGCGCCGCAGCAGGCCGATGACCTGGCCATCTTCCGTGACGGGATAAGTGCTGTGCGGATGACGCTGAAACTCCTCCACCGCGTCCTGCACGCAAAGGCTGGCGTCGAGCGAGGCGATGTTTTTCGTCATCACATCCGCTGCCGTAGCAGAACGCGTCGATTCCGAGATCGCGTCCACCGTTTTCTGAATTTCCTCTGGCAGGTGGTACTGCTGCGCGGTCGATTTGAACAGGGACTCCAGGGAGCCGATGCTCTTTACAAGCGTCTTGAAGGTGCCGCCGTCGATGGCGACGAGTTCGCTCGATTCCTTGGCCGTCGCGTCAAAGCGCCAGATGCCGTCACCCATCAGCGCACGTTCACCGAAGTGCTCGCCCGCGACAGCGGACTTCACGATCTGGCCCTGCGCGTCCGTGATCTCCACACAGCCTTTTTTCACGGCGTAAAGTGACTGCGCCGGTTCGCCGCTGCGGAACAGAGAATCACCTGCCTCCAGGTGCATTTCTCCCAGTGGCGAGGAGAAGCTCGGTGTGAGCAGATTGATGTCGCGCGGGAAGAACAGCTCGAAGGTCCATTCCGTCATGACACGCAGTTTGCGGTCGAGGCCCGGCAGCTTCATCAAATAAACACTGCGCCACATGAACCAAGCCAGCTGGCCGGAAAAACGCAGCCCCATGACCATCGCCACGGCTTTGCGATGCCCGATGGTCGCCAACTCGCCCAGGCCGGTGAACTTGAAGGGCTTCAGCGGCAGCTTACGCAGGCTGGCGAAGATGTTGTCGCCGATCAAAGCGCCCTGGCGCATGGCAAACTGAGCAGTCTCCGGGCAGCAACCGCCATCGGCCTTCGGAAAAACGGCGCAATCGCCGGCCGACCACACTTTATCGAGTCCTTTGACCTGTCCCGTCGCCTCCACCACCAGCTTGCCGCGCTCTAGCGGCACCGCGCCGCTTTCTCCCAGCGCCTTGATCAGAGGATGCGGCGCGTTGCCCACCGTGCAGACGACGAGATGCGAGGTAATCGTGGTTCCATCGTTGAGCTGCACCGTGCGCGCCGTCACGGCCCGCACGCGTTTGTTGAAGACGATGTTCACGCCCATCTTCGCCAAGCAACTGCCGGTGTAGTCGCCCAATCGCTGGCCTAACATTCCCAGCAGCCGGTCGCCGCTGTGGATGAGCGTCACACTGGCCTCGCCTTCTTCGATGTTGTCGTAGTAGCGCCGCACGCCGACGATGAGATCCTGAATCTGCCCCGCCGTCTCCACGCCCGAGTAACCGCCGCCCACGACCACGAAGGACAGCATTTCCTTCCGAAGTTGCGCTTTGTTGATCAGATTTGCCTCCTCCATGCGGCTGATGATCGCTGCGCGCAGTTTCATCGCGTCGCCCACGGTGCGCATGAGATACGCATGCTCTGACATGCCCGGAATGCGGCTCAAATCCACGCCTGCGCCGGGAGCGAGCATCAGGTGGTCAAAGCTCACCTTCACCGCCGGGGTGAAGCGTCCGCCATCGAGCGTCATCACCCGGTTGGTCATGTCCAGGTCTGTGACCTGCGCCTTCAGCACGTCCGCGCCTTTACAGATCATGCGGATGGGGTTCACCACATGCTGCGGCGAGAGCGACCCGCCCACCACCTCCGGCAGCATTGGCTGAAAGACCATGTGGTTCTCACTGGCGATCACTCCCACGCGGAGCCGCTCTGCCCCGAGCCGCTTCAGCACCTGCTGCGCACAATACACTACCGCAAAACCTCCGCCGATGATGGCAACGTCGAAATGGCGGGAGGGGGATTCGGTCATAGGTGGCGAACCCCTCAAATGCGCACACGCCGGGCCAATGTGGCATGAACTTTCGGACGCGGCCCGGTCTTCGGACAAGGGTCAGCATAAAAATCGTCCTTTTAGTGAGCGCTGGCCTCATTTCACGCCGTAACTCAACGCACCATGAAAACCCTCCTGCTTTCCCTCCTCATGACCTCTCTTGCCCTATCAGCCGACTCCAATGTGAGCGAAATCGCCGTCAAAGACATCGACGGCAAGGACTCCCCGCTCAAAGCCTACGCGGGCAAGGTGCTGCTCATCGTCAATGTCGCCTCCGAGTGCGGATACACCGGGCAGTATGCCGGTCTTCAGGCGCTGCACGAGAAGATGGCGAG
>CAXNGR010000280.1:0-5865 GCA_964201265.1 Verrucomicrobiaceae bacterium | reverse complement strand
GGCGGGTGCGGCGTGGGTGACTTCAAGTCAAAGCAGCGAGATTACTTCGTCTTCTTTGGCTTTGGGGTGATCTCTTCTTTGGAAAGGGAGCCGTCCTTGTTCTTGTCCATCTTGCCGAAGCGCTCTTCAGCCTTGGCAGCGTCTTTCTTGGCGCCAGGGGAGGCCAGGAACTCTTCTTTGGAGATGGAGCCGTTGCCATCCTTGTCGAGGGCTTTCATCATTTGCTCAGGGCTTTGTGGACCCTTTTTCTTGCCGGCTTCGGGCTTCTTGGCGTCACCTTCAGCGGCGTTGACGGTGGCGGCGAGGGCGAGGATGGCGAGGATCGAGGTGATCGATTTCATAGTCTGTGGTTGATGCTGGTTTGTGTTTGCGGAACGCGGGGGGTTGGGGTTCCAAGCCTGCGTGTGGCGTGCTTTAACGCGAATGCCCCCAAGCAGTTTCAAAAAAGATTCGGCAATTTTTCTGCGTGGGTGTGGCGCACACGCTTACAGCAACCTCGCGGCGGCTTCGGCCAAGGCGCTGCGCTCGCCTTTGACGAGAGGCACATGGGCGGCAAAAGGCTGGCCGCGCATGCGCTGGCGGGTGTACACGAGGCCGTTGCTGCGGCTGTCCACATACGGATTGTCGATCTGCGCCGGATCACCGACGAGGACGAGTTTGGAGCCGCGTGACATGCGAGTGACGATGGTTTTGGCCTCCAGTGGCGTGAGCTGTTGCGCTTCATCCAGCACAAAGAAGCGGTCCGGGATGCTGCGACCGCGGATGTAGCAGAGCGCCTCGATCTCGATGACTCCCTGCTGGATGAGTGGGTCGTAAGGCGCGGCTGGAGCGGTGATCTGCTGTGGCTCGGGCATGAAGCGGTTCTTTTTCCGTGCCGGACCCTGCTGCACACCTTCGATGGGGCGCATGAGGAGATCGAGCGCATCGTACACGGGTTGCAACCAGGGGCGCATTTTTTCCTGCAAAGAACCGGGCAGGAAACCGACCGTCTGGCCCATCGCCACGATGGGGCGGCTGACGGTGAGGCCGTGGTAGGTGCGGCCAAAGACTTGTTGAAGACCGGCGGCGACGGCGAGCAAGGTTTTGCCGGTGCCAGCCTGGCCGTAGCAAGTGACGAGGCTGATTTCGGGATCGAGCAGGGCATCAAGCAGGCAGGCTTGACCGAGGTTCATGGGTTTGATGGCCCGCCCTTGGCCGACTTTGATCGACTCGGGGGTAAAATGCAGCCGCACAAACTCACCCTGCGCACTGAGCTTCGCGGGCATGGTGGCCTTTTCGCCCGCAGAAAGCAGCGCGTAATCATTCACGACCATCCCAGCGGTGCGGTTCTCTGGAACGGAGAGTCGGCCGCTGCTGGCAAAGCGCTGCAGTTCATGCTGGCTGACCTCGACACGGGCGATGTCAAAGTTCGCCACCTCGCGCGGCTCCACTTTGTCATGCAGGTAATCCTCGCACTCGATGCCCACGGCGCGCGCCTTGAGCTGCATGTTGAGGTCTTTGCTGACGAGGATGACCGGGGGCGAGACTTGTTCGCTCAGCCAAAGCGTGCAGGCGAGGATGCGGTGATCCGCTTTGTCTAAATCGTGAAAAATACGCTCAAAACCCTGCACACTGGGGTGCTTGCGGGCCTCCACGGGATCATACACCGCTACGCGAATGCTGCCGCCGCCGTCGGTGGGTACGCCAGTGGTCACAGAGGCACCCTTGTTGGAGAAAATTTTCATCAGCGCCCGATGAACCTCGCGGGCATTCGCACCGCGCTCGGTCATCTCGTTTTTAAAGCGGTCCAGCTCACTGAGCACGTCCACCGGGATGCAGATGTGATGCTCGGCAAAGCGGTGGATGCAGGCCGGATCGTGCAGCAGCACGTTGGTGTCGAGCACAAAGGTCTTGGTGCTGGTCGGAGTGACTTGGCGGCGACGACGGGAGGGGGAAGGAGAGGACGGATTCACAGAAGAGGGACCAGGATCAGAAGGACGGGTGGAAATGGGCGAAGGGGTTAGGGATGCAGGATGGTCGTCGCGGTCCATGGTGGTTCTGTGTGTATGGTTGGTCCTGGCGTCTGATCAGGAGGGACGGTTTTTCTTTGGCGCAAGGGGAGTGCCAAGCCTGCCGATCCCTGAATGTGATTTTTTGGATGAATCACGGTAGTGAGCCGAGAGTGTCAGAGCGTCCAAGGACTGGCAAGAACTTATTCACATGGTTGAGGTTTATTCACAATGACCAGAGGCGTAGCTGCCGGTCACAAGGCCGATCACAGAGGCCTCTTCCCAATTGGGCCTTTCTCGAAATAGGGCACACCCAGGAATCGGGCAGCATCTCATCCAAGCACCTTGGCCTGCATCTAGCTTTTGCGAATGGAGGCATTAACGAGAAGTTTTTCTGTCGTTGAGAGGCGCATCGAAGCCGTTGTTCTCTCTATTCTGATCTTTTTCTTACAACTATTCCAAAGATTACCATTAATAATAGAATATCTTCATTGTGATCCCGGAACATTCGCCGCATCAATATGAACATCACTTTTCAAGGTCCGATGAAATTTCTCCTCTCTGCCCTCTTGCTTGTCCTTTGCGGACAGCTTTTCGCGGCTGATTTAAATGATGGGGTGGTTTCAATCTCCGTTGGCAATGTCACCCTCATTCCAGCCGGTGGCGGCGTGGAGAAACCTCTCAAAGTGGGAGATGCGGTGCCGGTGGGATCGGTGGTGAAAACGGGACCGGCTTCGCGCACGGTGATCAAAACGACGAAACAGTCAGCGGTGCGAATCGCGGAAAACTCGCAGGCTGTCTTCACGAGCTTGGTGGATTCAGATGCCGCGCCCAAAGTCCTGATCGATCTCAAGGCGGGCAGTCTCGGGGCATTGATCCAGCCGCAGGCTCAAGCCGTGATGGATTTCAAAATCAAAACGCCCACTGGCATCGCGGCAGCGCGAGGCACGATGTATGCGGTTTCAGTCGAAGACGGCAAAGGCTTCGTCAAAGTCGAGCACGGCAAGGTGGATGTGACCCCCCTGAACGTGCAAAAGCAGCAGCCACAGACAGGCAAGGTGACGGTGGTGGTGGGCAGTGTGACTGAGAAGCCGTTCGGTGAGCCAGAGCGTCCGCTGAAGGAAGGCGGCATTGTCAGCTTGGGCAGCACGATCAAGACCGGCCCGGATTCAAAAGCGACGGTGACGATGACCACAACCTCCGCCGTGCAGATTGGTCCCAATTCTGAAGTCGTTGTCTCGGAAATCGTGGAGTCCAAAGAGGCACCGCGAGTGCTGCTGGATCTGAAGAACGGCACCATCGGAGCCTTGGTGAACCCAGGTGAGAAGGGCAAGATGGACTTCAAGATCAAGACGCCCAGTGGAGTGGCCGTGGCGAACGGGGCATTCTATTCGGTCGCGGTCGAAAATGGCAAAGGCTATGTGCAGACAAAGGAAGGTGAAGTCGTCGTCACGCCGCTCGCCACCGCCAGCACTGAAAGTTCTGCCGACAAGCCCAAGCAGTAACTCATATGCTGATTGGGCGTCCATGGTTGCGGAGAGTCCGCGCCTGCCTTTGGGGCGGCGTGTGGATGGGTGTGTTCGGCACAGGGATTGAATGCCCGGCCAATCCCACTGGCGGTGTTGTCACGCTGGGGGACGCGCAGATTCAAAACGTGGTGCCTGGACTGACGACGATTGTGCAAAGCACGGACGGTGCGGTCATCGACTGGCAATCGTTCTCGATTGCGGCGGGCGAGCAGACGAACTTCATCGTTCCAAACTCCACCTCGGCCACGCTGAACCGGGTGCTGGGGTGTGATCCTTCGCTCTTGAATGGCTCGCTGACTTCCAACGGCCATCTCTTCCTGATCAACTCCAACGGCATCATTTTTGGCAAAGGATCGACGGTGGATGTGGCCGGACTGACGGCCTCCACGCTGGATCTCGACAACAGTGCGTTCATGGCCGGTGGTGAGATGGTTTTCAAAGGCTCCTCGGAGGCGGCGGTGCGAAACGCGGGCATGATTCGTGCCTCGTCGGGAGATGCGTTTCTGATCGGCTATCAAGTCTCGAACTCCGGCACGATCAGTGCGCCCAACGGCACCGTCGGGCTTGCGGCGGGTTCGGAGGTGCTGATCATGCCGGTGGGTGACGAGCGCGTGGTGGTGCGCAACGCGGTGGGTTCCCGCAAAAAAACCGGTGTAAGCAACAGCGGTGTGATCGAGGCCAATGTGGCGGAGTTGAAAGCCCACAATGGCAATGTGTATGCGCTGGCCATTCGCAACACGGGGCGTGTTGCCGCCACGGCAGTCACCCGGCAGGGCGGTCGCATCCTGCTCAGCGCGAACGGGGGCAGTATTGACAACAGCGGCCAGTTGGTGGCGCGTGGCAGTTCTGGGAATGGCGGACGCATCAAAGTCAGCGCTGGAAACGGCGGCAAGGCCACGATCAACGGACGTGTGGATGCGGACGGGCCTGACGGTGCTGGCGGCAAGGTCATCATCACCGGAGAAGAAGTCACGATTCGTCGTGCCGTGCTCGTGAGCGCCGATGGAAAAACTGAGGGCGGGCAGATTAACATCGGCACCGATCCTGAAGTGGGTAATGCTGGTGTGACTGTGGCAAGAACGGAGATCGCAGGCGATCTCAGTGTTGGCAGCCTTGAAGGCAAAGGCGGGGAGATTCGGCTGACGGGCCATTCACTCGCTCTTGAAGGCGAATCGGTCATCCGTGCTGACGGTGCCACGGGCGGAGGCAGGATTTTCGTCGGCGGTGGCCTCGTTGGAGATGCCAGTTTCATGAGTTCGAGCTGCGTCACGATTGATTGCGGCGTGCTGCTCACGGCCAACGCGCTTGAAAATGGAAATGGCGGTCAGGTGGTGATGTTTGCCGACAAGGCTCTCACGTTCCAAGGCCGGGCACAGGCGCTTGGCGGTGCGAGTTCCGGCGATGGCGGCCTCGTGGTGCTCACCGCCAAAGAATCGCTCAGGATTGATCAACTGACAGATCGTGTGGAGCTGAGCGCGGCAAACGGACGTGCCGGCGGCCTGCGGCTCAAGTCCAGCGAGTTCGAGATCCTCAATCCAGGCTGCTGGGTGTCGAGTCCGCTGCCTGCGAACACGCTGAACGCGGCAGATCTCTCCACTTTCCTCAACACCGCCAACCTCACGCTCGAAACAGAGCGCGGAAGCTCCGGCGGCAGTGGCAACATCTATCTCAAAGGCACCGTGGCCTGGAACTCAGCCCAGGGGCTCACACTCAGCGCGGATTGTGATTTTCTCATGATTAACGACGCCATTGGGCGCGGCGTCATTGATGCGCAGGGCGGTGGTGCGGTGACGATCAACGTGACTCGTGCTGTTTTGCTCGAAACCGGCACAGAAATACGCACGACGACCGGTGACGTTCACGTCATGGCGAATCAACGGGAAATCTCTATTCCGGGGCATTCCCAGCCCATCACGGTGAATGGCAGCATCGTGACGGCAGGCGGAGACATCACCCTGGTGGGGCGCGTGAGCGTGGAGAGCAGTGCTGGCACGCCAGCGATCCTGCTGGATGGCGGCGGCACGCTTCGCGCCGATGGCGGCGGAGTCATCACCTTGAAGACCACGGGCGGCGTGGTGGTGAGCCATGGCTCGTTGATTGCCGCAGGTTTGATCCTGGAAGGGAATGGTGATTTCACGCTCTCCGGTGTTTCCAACGCCATCGGCACCGTGGCGACCGCTGGCACCGTCGGCTCAATCTTGCTGGAGAACAGCACGGGACTGACGATTGGCAGCCTAGGCGCAGCGAGCGGACTCAGCGCGGTGGGAGACATCTCGGTCTCCACCACGAGCGCGGAGGGTTTGAGGGTGCGTCAAAGCATCTTATCACAAGGAGGCGCGATCTCGCTC
>CAXNGR010000279.1:0-5872 GCA_964201265.1 Verrucomicrobiaceae bacterium | reverse complement strand
CCGGTGAGGAAGGTGGCGCGGGTCGGTGAGCAGACGGGATTGCTGCTGAGCGCCCGGGTGAAGCGCATGCCCTCGGCGGCCAGTTGGTCGATGTGCGGCGTGCGGATGTCGGGATTCCCGTAGCAGCCGAGCGTCCAAGCTCCCTGATTGTCCGTGAGGATGAAGACCAGATTGATCGGCTTTGCAGCCCAGGCGGAGAGCGAAGGGACAAGGGCGAGCAGCCAAAAGAAACGGGCGATGTTCATGGCTGAGGAACGTCTGCCAAAGAACGAACTTACCCGCTGGACCGTAGCTCGGCTCTCCAGAGCCGAGTTCAAGCGCGAGAAGACTACCCAGAGATCGAACTTGCCGTTCTGGGTCATCATTAGGCCTTCAAACATCAACAATTAGCTAGAATTACCATATCAAATGAGGTTGATTATACATCCTGAGCGGCCTTTTCGGCGGCCCGAATCTGCATGTCTGCCTCTCCTATGCCCCAGCAACTCCCCAAGCTAGTGCGCATCGCGCCGTGGCGGGGGCCGTTGCAGTTTGGGTTGCTGGCGGTCACGGCGCTGCTCTCGCTGGCTTTGCAGCTCTCGTATGTGCTGCTGGTGGTGGGTTTATTCGGCTGGATGTGCTGGCAGGTCTATCAGATCACCGGGCAGATGGCACGGGTGGGCGTGTTTCAGTGGCGGGTGATACCTGAGCTGCTGAAGTTTCTCTTCTTGGGGGTGTCGTGGGTCTTCATGCTGCGCCCGCTGCGTCCCCGACCGAAAACGGCCAAGGTGGCGCTGCAAATTACCGCCGCCACGCAGCCGCAGCTTTTTGAGCTGATCCACACGCTGTGCTGGCATCTGCGTGCATCACCGCCCACGCAAGTGTGGCTGGACACGACGATTTCGGTGCGCAGTTCGATGTTTGGTGGGCTGGTGGGCATTTTGACCGGTCAAACCACGCTGCACCTCGGTCTGCCGGTGATTTCGGTCATCACCGCTCGCGAGTTGGCTGGACTGCTGGCCCATGAGCTAAGCCACAATGCCGGGGGATTGAGCACGATCTTCATTCACGCGGTGCGGGAGATGAACGCGTGGTTCTTCCACGCGGTGATGGAGCGTGATCCGTGGGAGTTGCGCATGCGCGATGCACCGCGCAAGGAATCGAAGACCCACATGATCGCCCGAAAGGTGCTGCGAGCCTGGATGTGGGTGGCGAAGATTCCCTTCATGCTGTTTGCCATCGCCTCACGCCTGGTAAGCACGGCCACACTTTGGATCATCCGGCGCATGGCGGAAAAATGCGGAGCCAATGTCATCGGCACCGCTGCCAACGCCCGTATGTGGCGGAAACTCGATCTGCTGGGAGACGCGTGGCAGTCCGCCTGCCAGGAAATCCGCCGGGGTGTCCTCCAGCATCGGCTGCCGGAGAATTTGTCCCTCCTCATGGCGCGGCATGTGGCGAAAACGGCCAAGGACCGCAATGCCGCACGCGCCGAGGCTGGCCTCAAATCAGAAACGGAACACGAGAAGGATGCTAAGCCAGCTAAGGGAGCGGCGCTGGTGGAGCATCTGTCCCCGGCACAGCCTGCGGCGGCCGTGATGCGGCAGTTTGTCGATCTGTCGCGCCAGGTCACTTATTTTTACTATCAGCACGATCTGGGACTCAATCTGCACGAGCACCGCATGGTGGCGGACGAGGAAGTCATTCATCAAAATCGCCGTGAGGAAGAGTCTCTGCTGGTCATCCGGCGTTACTTCGGCGGGCTGGCGCATCCTGAACGGGCCATGTGCGGTCTGGGCAGTACACCATCGACCTCCACGGCACGGGTAGAACTCCAGCGAGAGATTTTGCGTGTGCGCGATGAGATCGTGCACTGGGGGCCGCAGTTCAAAGTGGCGCTGCAGGAGTGGAACCAGGCCTGGCAGCGCCGCCGTGATCTGGAAGCCGCCGCCACGCTCAGCCTCGCGGGATTCACCGTTTCTCGCATGCAGTTCGGCACGGAGGACGCCAGCCCGACCTCGTTGCGTGCCGAAGCTGCCCGCCAGCGCATGGTCATGGAGCACATGGAAGGGCCTTTGCAGGAGCGGGAGCGCGTGCTGGAGAGCCGCTTCGCCGCCGCACTCGGCCTGCTCTGGTGGAGCGAGCAGGCAGACCTCAACGAATGGCTGCGCCAGCGCCGCCAGGATCTGCCTGGATGGGTCACGATCTATGAGGCGATGACCGGGGCGCTGCCGTCCTTTCGTGAGCTGCTCACCACCTTCTTCGCGTTTCAAACCCTGGGCGCGAAATTTGCCAACGTCGATGATCCCAGCGCTTTCCTCACCGCGCTTCAATCCGTGGTGCCGAAGATGCTCAATCTCGTGCGCCAGATCATCAGCACGATGGATGGCGCGCCGTATCCCTTCACCGGAAATGGCAGGGCAGAGACCTTGAACGAGCATCTGCAACCCGCTGGCATGCCAGAGATGCCCGCAGGCTCGCTGTTATCAGCAGACGTCGCTAGCATGCGGGCCATCGGCTTGAAAATGGCCTCCGAGGCTTCGGAAACCGTCGCGCCGTATGTCGATGCGTTCATGAACCTCTACCATCGTGCCTTTGCCTGGCTGGCAGAGTCTGCGGAGCGGACGGAGATGCATTTCCTCGGCGCTCTCACCCTGGGTTCGGCCACGGAGATCTTGCTGCCGGATGAGTTCACCACGCAGCGGCTTGGCATGAAACCCAAGTCACCAGATGCCATCGCGGCCTGGAAACCGCCGGTGGCGGCGTGAGACTCACACCAGCCGCACATACCTTCTTCCCGGCAAAGCACGGATGAGGCGTTTCATTTCGAGGCGCATCAGGGTGGAGGAGACCGTGGCCACGGTGAGGCCGCTGGCGGTGGTGATGTCGTTGATGTGCGCCTCCTCGGTGCCGATCGCGTTGTAGAGGATTTCTTCCTCCAGCGTGAGGGTGGCGACGGGGCGAGGCTCCTCCACCTTCGGGGCGCTGGGAGCGGTGGGGAAGAGTGTCATCAGATCATCCAGCACATCCGCGCCATCCATGATGAGCTTGGCACCTTGTTGAATGAGACGATTGCAACCGGCGGAGGTCGGCTTGTCGATGGGACCGGGCACGGCATAAATCGTGCGGCCCTGCTCGGTGGCCTGCTGGGCCGTGATGAGCGAGCCGCTGCGCAGCGGTGCCTCGACGACGATCAATCCACAGCTCCAGCCAGCGACGACTCGGTTTCGGTACGGAAAGGTTTGTTTGTCGGCGATCCGATCCACGGGATACTCGCTGATCACCGCGCCGTTTTGCGCGATGCGCTCGGCGAGCGCCATGTTCTCCGGTGGATACAGTTTGCCAATACCGGAGCCGAGAATGGCAATGGTGCGGCCCTTAGCCGCGAGAGCCGCCTCATGCGCTGCCGTGTCAATGCCACGCGCCAGACCGCTGATGACGGCATAACCCGCATACGCGATCTGGAAGCTGAGCTTCTTCGTGGCGCTGAGACCGTAATGCGTGGCGTGGCGGCTGCCGACGACGCCGAGCGCGTTGTGGTCACGCTTCGTGAGATGGCCCCAGACGTAGAGCACCACGGGGGGATCATGAATCTCACGCAGCAGCGGCGGGTACAGCTCGTCTTCCTGCGTGAGGATCGTGAGTTCGCGGTCGCGGATTTTTTGAAGTTCACCGCCGAGGTCGATTTGAGCCTCCCAGCCGGCGATGGACTCGGCCTGGGTGAGTCCAAAGCCCTCGACTTGCAGAATTTCGGACGATTTGGCGGTGAGGATGCGCTCAGGACTCCCGAAGTGCCGCAGCAGCTTTCGCACACGCACGGGTCCGACCTGCGGCAGCAGGTTCAGCGCAAGGTAGGCCTCCGTGCGGGTCATGTCGCGCAGAGGATCAGGCAGCGTTTGCGGTTGCCTCACCGTTCTTCGCGGCGGCAGCAGCGGATTCTGGCAGGGCGACGTTGGTCTGGGTGGAACCGGAGCCGATCAGCTTGCGGAAGATTTTTTGCGGGAAGGAATGGCCCTTTTCCTCACTTTCGAGCTGGCCGAGAGCGGTGGACTTGGCCATCTCCCAGGCCGGGGCAAAGCCGGGGGCGCTGATGACCATCTGTTTCTCGGCTCGGGCCAGGATTTCCAGCTCGCGCTGCATCTTGTTGTCCGGGCGCTCGTTGAGGCGGGCGATCTGCATGCGCAGGTTCTCGTTTTCCTGCTTCAGGCTGGCGCGTTCCTTGTTGATGTCCTGACTTTGCTTCGAGTCGAGATCGAGTTTGTCACTGAGCATGCCTTTGTAGCGCTTGAGTTCGCGCTTGGTCTTCCAGTGGCCCCAGAGCGACTGCACCAGGAAGATGCCGCAGAGCAGAAAACCGTAGATGAAGGTGTTGAGGGGGGAAAAGAGGTTTTCAAACATGGTGCTGCAAAGCTAGTGCATGCCCCGGCGTGTGCAACCGGGCAAAGCGGTTGCATGCGGCGGCGGCTTGGCCTAGATGCGCAACGAATCACCGCCCATGCCACACGCCCTGCTCCTCAAATTTCCCGGAACGAATTGTGACGCCGAAACCGCCCGCGCCCTGGAGGCAGCGGGATTCACCGCCGAGGTCATGCCAGTGGCGCTGCTAGAGCCTGCCGCACTCGACAAAGCGCAGATGATCGTTTTTTCCGGTGGCTTTAGCTATGGCGACTATGTGATGTCCGGCCGCATCGCCCAGCTCATCACCAAATCGAAGCTGGGAGACCGCCTCAAGACCTTTGTTGAGAAGGGCGGCTACGCTCTAGGCATCTGCAACGGCTTCCAAATCCTCACCCAGCTCGATTTGCTGCCGAAGGGCAGCCTTATTCACAATGACAGTGGTCGTTTCATCTGCCGCTGGGTCGGTTTGAAGAAAACGACGGCTAAAGTCAGCCCCTACCTCACCAAACTGCCAGACACCTTCGAACTGCCCATCGCGCATGCGGAAGGTCGTCTCGTCACAGAGGCAGATGACGCGGCGAAATACGTCAAATCCGGTCACGCTGCGCTGCTCTACACGAGCAACGTCAACGGCTCTACCCACGCCATCGCGGGTCTGCAAGACGACACAGGCCGCGTGTTTGGCCTCATGCCGCATCCTGAGCGCTTCATCTTCAAGAGCCAGCACTACGACCCAGACTGGAGCGGCGACTCTCAGCACGGCTGGGGACACTATCTGTTCCAATCGGCGCGTGAGGCGCTGAACTGAGTTCAAATCGTTGGAGGCATGGGGGGCATGAGGATCATGCGTCCCACGGAGCCGCGTCCGAAGAAAGGTGGTGTAGCCATCATGGCATCGCGCCGTGTTCGATAGTATTGAAACATGCGGTCGTAGGCGCGGGCCATGCGTTCTCGCAGCGCGTCATTCTCAGGTGTTTGGGAGAGACGACGGTCATTTTTCCGCAAGAGCAGCATGCCCTGGTGGACATTCAGCAGACGTGGCTGAGCCTGCTTATTCGTGGCTCCATGATGAACGGTGATGGTCAAATCCCTGCCTCGAGGACCAAGGGCCGACACAACCATCGCTTCTGGGCCTAGATCGTCGTAGGAAACCTGCAAAACCTTCACCGTAATAGCCCTGCGCCAGGTTTCGCGGGTGCAGCCGCTGGAGACTGTCAGCAGCAGCAAACAGGCGCTGAACTTAACTAGTTGGCGAAAGGAGATCGATTTCATGAGGCAAAGAATAGAGGGGATGAAGGAGAGACGAGTCGTTTCAGGGCGAGATGATGGATGTGTGGAAGCTCTCTACGCTGAAATCGAACGTTTCCAGGCATAGATGATATGGGTTTTGGCACTGTAGTCCCGCGTTCGCTTCGCGGCAGGCGGTTCTGGCAGCCTCTCGGACCGCCTAAAGGAGGGACTCCAAAACGGTGCTGGGACTCCACATTTTGATTTG
>CAXNGR010000278.1:0-5888 GCA_964201265.1 Verrucomicrobiaceae bacterium | reverse complement strand
CCTTGAAACCATCTCCCTTGCGCTGACTGCCGCCGAGACCGGCCTCCTCGTCTTCGGCACCCTGCACACCAACAACGCCCGCAAGACCGTTGACCGTATCATCGACGTCTTCCCATCCGATCAGCAGAGCCAAGTGCGCACCATGCTCGCCGCATCTCTGAAAGGCGTCGTGGCCCAGCTCCTCATGAAAAAGTCGGACGGCAAAGGCCGCGCCGCTGTGAACGAGATCATGGTCTCCAACCCTGCCGTCGGCGCGATCATTCGTGAAGGTGCCACGCAGAAGCTCTACGACGTCATCATCGGCGGCAAGGCCCAGGGCATGCAGTTCATGGACGAGGCCATCTGGCAGAAGCTGCGTGACGGCTATGTCAGCCCGATGGAAGCCTACATGAAGGCCATCGACAAAAACCGCTTCAAGGCATTCCTTCCTCCCGAAGACGCGGAGGTCGCGGTCGCCAGCGGTGGCGATTCCAAAAAATAAACCACCGCCGTGCCTCGCCAGAGCGTCATGGATGATTCTTGCGGCAAAAGCCGCAAAGAGGTATTCTCATTGGCAAAAAACGGATGAGCACGCCCTTCCAGGACACCTCCGGTGAGCAGACAACACCACGCGGAAGCGCCATGCCCAGCCCGCTGGCCTTGTTGGGGGCCACTGCGCTTGGGGGTGTCATTGGCTCACGCATGAACAGCACTCCGCTCGTGATTGCCGCAGGTGCCGCGACGCTCGCTCTGCTGCGGAAGAAAGCTCAGGCACCTACCGCGCCCCCCCCGGTACAACCGCCACAGGTCCAGCAGCCGCAAAACCTGATCAAGCAGTGGTTGGAGCAGCAAACGGAACGCGAACAGCGGGTTCCTGTGGTGCCCCTGACGCTTCTGCCCGGACCAGAAGACCACTACACTCCGATGCCGCTGTTGAATGATGATCCCATCGAAGCAAGCTCAGTGAGTCTGCGGCAGGAGGTCTTCGCCAGCCTTACGGAACCCAACACCCCAGCGTTTCGACCCGCACCTCAGGTGGAACTCGAAATGCCTGCTGTCTCAGGCTGGATTCCCGGCATCGATCCACTGCCAAGCTGGAATGAAACACCTGACCCTCCTGTTTTTGCCGAGGAGCCGGGCTTCCCCAAAGATGAGGCTTCCATTGAGCCAGTGCTTGAAGCTCCGGTCTTTGCCGGAGGCGTTCTGCCAGATGAAATTGAGGTCGCCGAACCTCCAGAAATCACGAACACCCTGCAGGAAGAAGCTCTCATGAAGCTTTTCACGCCAGCAGAGAGTTCCCCTTCGGCACAAACAGAACACGCCCGTGAAATCCCGGTCCAACTCGCCCAGCCAGGAGAAGCATCCTTTGATTCGCCGATGCTGAGCGCTGTGTGGCCGCCACCTGAGGCGGTGGCGTTGCCTGTGCAGCCCGTGACTCCTATGATTGTGGAGGCAGAGATCATCCTCCGCCCACGCGCCCCGACACACAACACCGTAACCTCCAAGGCCGCCCCCTTTTCTGCCACTCTCGCGCCCCTCGCCCCTGCGGATGCCGAGATCACTGGCACGGCAGCAGAACCGATTCCACGCGCCCCGGTACAGTCTCCGCGCGAGCAGCGCGCCCGCAGCTCCTGGCGCTCATGGTGGCGTGGTGATTGACGCGTGACAGGACATTGGGTTGTATTCGACACCAAACCATCGTTGTTCTGACTCGCATGACTCACCCAAACCTTCATGAGCTGGCCTGAAATCACCCTGTGGACGGGCACACTCGTCGTTACCTCCATTTCCACTGCGCTCTTTGCCTTGGCGCATCTGCTGCTGCGGCATCGTGATTATCGTTCCGCCGCGTTCTGGACGGCCCTGGTCGTCTTTTCACCGCTGGCCGGACCTTTGCTCTATGTCTTCTTCGGCATCAATATCCTCCGTCGGCGAGGCAAACAATACCGCAGCAGCATCCATGAGCCTTGGCGTGATCCGGTGCCAGACCGCCCCCTGCCCTTCCTGACGGACAGCGCCGAGGAACGCGAACACCAGCAGTTTGCCAAGACGCTCGACCGCATCTCCCGCTTCTGCTTCACTTCCGGCAACCAGATCACCGCGCTGCACAATGGTGATGAAGCCATGCCCCGCATGCTGGATGCGATTCGCAGCGCCAAACACAGCGTCACGCTGGCCAGCTACATTTTCGAGGCCATCGGCATCGGCGCGGACTTCGTCACGGAGTTGTCCAACGCCACGAAACGCGGCGTACAGGTGCGCGTGATGGTCGATGACGCAGGCACACGCTATTCCTGGCCGCCAGTGATCAATGCGTTGCAGGCCGCCGGTGTGAATGCCCGCCGTTTCATGCCCAACCGCATGATCCTGCGCCTCATCACCATGAACCTGCGCAATCACCGCAAAATCATGGTCGTCGATGGCTCCACAGCCTTCACTGGCGGCATGAACATCCGCGAAGGCAACATGCTGGCCCGCAAGCCCGCCCATCCCGTACACGACCTGCATTTCGAGGTCACCGGGCCGGTGGTGGCGCAAATTCAGCGGGTATTTGCCGAGGACTGGGGCTTTTGCACCGGCGAGACGCTGGAAGGCCCGGCCTGGTTCCCTGCCCTGACCGCCACTGGCAGCAGCAGCGCCATCGGCATCGTTGATGGCCCGGATGAGGACATGGAGGTCATGCCCGCCGCCTTCTTCGCCGCACTGAATGCCGCACGCGAGGAGGTGAGAATCATCACCCCCTATTTCCTGCCAACCCCAATCCTCATGGCCGCACTGCGCTTGTGCGCGATTCGCGGCGTGAAAGTCACCATTTTGACCCCAGCGCAGAACAACATCCCCTTTGTCGCTTGGGCGGCGCAGACGCTCTACCCCGAGTTGCTAGCGGTCGGCTGCCGCATCTTCGAGTCCCCACCGCCGTTTGATCACTCCAAGTTTTTCCTCATCGACGGGCAGTGGTCCTTCCTTGGCTCCACCAATTGGGATCCACGCAGCCTGCGACTGAATTTCGAGTTCAACCTCGCCTGCCATGACGCGGACCTTGCGCGTCGCCTCGGAGCGGAGATGGACGCCAAGCTAGCCGTCAGCCGCGAGATTACCCGTGAACTGCTGGAATCCGCCCCCGTGTTCCAGCGGATGCGCAACGGTTTTGCCAGGCTGTTCATTCCTGTCTTGTAAATGGATGCAGCTTTCGGCTAAAACAAACGTATCTCACAGCGTTATTGACCCCGCCATGACACTCACGGACGCCAGCCGCACACCCGCACGATTATTTACCGGGAATATTTCCGAGGCACCTAGCGTCACAAGAAACCTGCACATGCGGCCTCTGTCTGAACACTGATTTTCACGAATCCTTTGCCCCGGAAGACGGGGCCGCTGCCGCGCACAGCCTCCTGCGCACAACCTAACCCAAACCATCCATATCAAATCATGAAGAAACTCATCGCTCTCGTCTTCGCGCTCGTCGCATCCTCCGTCTTCGCCGCCGAGTTCCCGGACATCAGCATCGCCGACCTCAAGCAGGCCATCGCTGACAAGAAAGTCACCGTCATCGACGTGAACGGCGCTGCCTCCTACGCCAACGGCCACGTTCCAGGAGCCATCGACTTCGCCTCCAAGGGCGCGGATCTCGCCTCCGTCCTTCCTGCTGACAAAGGCGCACTCGTCGTCGCTTATTGCGGTGGCCCACAGTGCAGCGCCTACAAGGCCGCCGCCAAGAAGGCTACTGAACTCGGCTACACCAACGTGAAGCACCTCTCCGCTGGCAAGTCCGGCTGGGTGGCCGCCGGTGAGTCCGTCGAGAAGTAATTCTCTTCTCTCTCATCGCCGGGTGTGTTGGAGAAATCCAGCCACCCGGCTTTTTTGTGTCCAGAAATGGCTGTACTCACGCTGGTGCCCAAGATTCCATCGCCAGACTCGCCGCACCGAGTGCCCCTGCATCTCCTCCCAGTTCTGATGGCACCAACTTGGGCGGTTTGGCCTCCAGCGAGGGGAAGAAGCCACGCGCCGCTTCAACAATCGACTCACAAAAACGCACTCCCAACTCCGTGAGCGGCCCGTGCAGGATGAGCAGTTCGGTGTCCGTGAGCAGTTGCACACAGCCGACCACCCGCGCGAAATCCTCGCACACTGCATCCCACACCGGCCCCTGCACCGAGCCGAGCTCCGCCAGCGCTAGGCGCAAATCCTCCGGCAGCGGAGTCTCGGATGTCGCACCCGCCAGCCGCCGCCAAGTCGCGGAGGCACTCAGCGCGTGGTGCAGCTCCTGCGTGCTGCCTTTGGCTCCTCCCAGCGGCCAAGGCCAGAGTCCCACCTCACCCGCCGCATGACGCGCCCCTTCGACTACCCGTCCTTCCTGCACCATCGCGATGCCAAATCCGCTGCGCGGCCCCAGAATCACATAATTGTTCAAGTCATGCCCCAGACCAAACCAGCGCTCCGCCAGCGCGATCACCCTCAGACTGCCTTGCAGGATCACCGGCACACCCAGCTTTTGCGTCACGCGTTCCACCACAGGAATCTGCCGCCAATCAGGGATGAAGGTAAAGTGAATGCCCACCCCCGCCTGCGGGTCCACCAGCCCAGGAACGCCCAGACCGACGGAAAGCAACGGACCGCGCATCGACTCCGCCAGTTTTAACACGCTCTCCAAAATGGCGTGGATCACCATCTCCGCCTTCACATCCACGGGCAGTGGTTGTGCCACCGTCGAAACCACACGACCTGAAAAATCCACCCCCACTGCCTGCGATCGCTGCGCACTGAATTCAACCCCGGCAAACCAGCCCGCCTCTGAACGAGTCTTCAGCAGCCGCCGGGGACGGCCCATCGGCCCTTGATTCGTCCCCGACTCATCCAGCAGCCGCTCGGCGATTAAGCGATCCACATACTGCCCGGTGGTCGAGGGGGAGATGCCCAGCTCTTTGGCCAGAGTGGTTCTGGAGATCGCCCGCCCGCTGCGCACATGCAGCACGGCGGCACCAAGCACTTCACGTTGGAAAATAGGATTTTTGCGCACTCGAAACATCAGAACCATCACCTCAAGACCTCGTCCATCAAGATTCTCCACGGAGACAACGAATCTTCAACATCACCGGACGAACAGACTGATTATGACGCAAGGGGAATGCCAGTGGAGCAACAAATCAAAGGAGCACTCCATTCATGCCCACTCGACGCCCTTTGCGTCAGGAATTGAGAGGCGTCTGGGTTGATTTCATCGCAAATGGACTCCAGCAAGCCCACATCACGAGCACAGTGCAAATTTACGGCAAAACGGGCGTTTAAACTCATGCAATGCGCCCCCACCTGCTTCTGGTCCTCACTTTCCCCGTCCTAGCCCCTGCCGCTGAGAAGATCGTCTTCAATCGCGACATCCGCCCCATCCTTTCGGACAAATGCTTTCACTGTCACGGACCGGATGAAAAGGAGCGCAAAAGCGGGCTGCGGCTCGATGTGCGGGACGCGGCACTCAAACCAGCCGAGTCAGGGGCCATCGCCATCGTCCCCGGCACTCCCAAGCAGAGCGAGCTCATCGCCCGCTGTTTAACTACTGACGAAGAAGACCTCATGCCGCCCTCGAAAATGGGCAAACCGCTCACGGAGCGTGAAAAAGCGCTGCTTCAACAGTGGGTGGCCGAAGGAGCCGAGTACCAGGGCCACTGGGCGTTTATTTCTCCGGTCAATCCATCCATCTCCGGCCCAAATGCCATCGACAACCTCATCACTGCTCGCCTCGCCAAGGAAGGCCTCAAACCGTCACCCGAAGCGGACCGTGCCACGCTGATCCGGCGTGTCTCGCTCGATCTGACCGGCCTGCCACCGACTCCAGCGGAAGTCGATGCTTTTGAAAAAGACCCGGCGGCCAACGCTTATGAAAAGGTGGTGGATCGCCTGCTTCAGTCGCC
>CAXNGR010000277.1:0-5896 GCA_964201265.1 Verrucomicrobiaceae bacterium | reverse complement strand
GGGCTTCGACCCGACTCGACGCGCGTGTTTTTTAATCCCACGCAACCGCAAGACATCCTGCGCACCCGCTTCCCGGATCTCGTCACGCTGCCGCAGCAGTTCAGGAATCACGGCTACATCACTCATCCGCTGCACAAGGTCTTCGATGGGCGCACGGTGGATGCGGGGCACGACCTCGCATCGTGGAGCGTGCGTTATGGCCCGTGGGAGATGGCACCCGGTGAGAAGCCCGCGCCGGGCGGTTATCAGGACCCGGCGACAAAGGCGCGAGTGACCGAGTCTGCCGCGCAGGGCAAGCCAGCCGCAGGACCGGCGACGGAGGCTTGCGACATCGCGGACAACGCCTACCACGACGGCGGCGTGGCCTTTACCGCGGCCAAACGCATCCGAGAGTTCGAAGAGCAAGGCCAACCCTTTTTTCTCGCAGTCGGTTTTGTAAAGCCGCATCTGCCATTCATCGCGCCGAAGAAATACTGGGACCTCTACGATCGCGCCTCGCTTCCGCTCGCTTCGGTGCAAAACCTGCCGGAGGCCAGCCCGCACGAACTCGCGTTTTACAGCCACTCGGGTGAGCTACGCGCTTACTCCGATGTGCCGAAGACCGGCCCGATTTCCGAATCACAGCAGCGCGAGTTCATCCACGGCTACGCGGCCTGTGTCTCCTACATTGACGCGCAGGTAGGTCTTCTGATGAAGACGCTCGAAGAGACGGGCATAGCCGACAACACCATCATCTGCCTCTGGGGCGATCATGGCTTCCATCTGGGTGAGCACGGTCATTGGGGCAAAGTCACCAACTACGAGGAGGCAACCCGCGCGCCGCTGATCATCGCCACGCCGCATCAAAAGCAGTCACTACGCGTCACCAAGATCGTAGAGTTCCTCGACATCTATCCCACGCTCTGCGAACTCGCCAATCTGCCGGTGCCACAACACGTGGAAGGCAAAAGCCTGGTGCCGTTGTTGCGCGGCGAGACCCACACACTGCACGAGGCTGCGATCAGCCAAATGGCTCCACACTCAGCCAAGGATGGCATCATGGGTTGGGCGCTGCGCACACCGCGCTACCGCTACATCGAATGGCGCCGTGCCGACCTCAGCACCGAAACGCCCCGCATCACGGCTCAAATCGAGTCCGTCGAACTCTACGACTACCAGACTGATCCGCTCGAACGCAAGAACCTCGCCGATAAGCAGGATCACCTCGCCGCGCTCAACGAGCAGCAGGACCTCTTCGACAAGCTGCTGCCGCACCTGCCGAAGGCAACACGCTGATCCCACAAAGGCACAAGGGCTATCCAAACTTTCCAACCATGAACATCACCATAGACATTCTTTCTCGAGCAGCCACTGCAGGGGCGCTTTGTGTGCTGATTTCATCCGCTCGTGCCATCGAACCGCGAGCCCTCCTTCAAACCCACTGCCTCAACTGCCACTCCACTGAAAAGCAGAATGGCGATCTCGATCTCGAAGCCTCCGACATTCAAAAGGAGCCGCACATCTGGGAAAATGTGCTGGAACAGATCGAGATGGGCGAAATGCCGCCGAAGAAGGAAAAGCAGCTCGCCGCTGCGGACAAAAAGCAGCTCACGGACTGGGTGCGCGGAACCTTGGATCAAATCGCCCTCGCGAATGCCGGCGATCCCGGCCCCGTCGTGCTGCGTCGGCTGTCGAACATGGAATACACCTACACGCTGCGCGATTTGACCGGCCTCGAGTCGCTCGATCCCGCGAAGGAGTTTCCCGTCGATGGCGCGGCAGGCGAAGGTTTCACGAATGCAGGCGCGGCACTCGTCATGTCGCCTGCATTGCTGACGAAGTATCTCGATGCCGCGAAGGAAGTCGCGGCGCATGCGGTCTTCACGCCGCATGGCATGCGCTGGTCCGCCAGCACCTCGGCGCAGGATTGGACGGATGAGGCCTTGGCACGCATCCGAGGCCTTTATACCAAACACACCGCCACGACTGAAGGCACGCAGACCGTCGCACAAGGCATCAAGCTCGACACCGGCACGGGCGGCGGTCGTTTGCCGCTCGCGAAGTATCTCGATGCACTTCAAGGGCGCGGCAGCGCCGATGGTTTGAGCCCGAAATACCTCCAAATCCTCCGCGATGCGCTCACGAGCACGAAACCATCTATCTTACTCGATCCGCTGCGGGCAAAGTTCCGCGAGAAAAAGCTCACCGCAGCCGACATCGAGCCCTGGCAGCAAGTTTTGTGGCGATTTGCCAACGTCGGCCACATCGGCAAGCAAAACGGCCCGAAGGCCTGGCAGGAGCCAGTGACGCCGCTAGTGCCGAAACACGAGATGCGCGTCAAACTCACCTCGGATCGCGATGTGACGCTCTATCTGACCACCACCGATGCAGGCGACGGCAGCGAGGGCGATGAAGTCATCTGGCAAAATCCGCGCCTTGTTGCTCCCGGCAGGCCTGATCTGCCGATCAACGGCCTTCCCGCGTTGGTGAAGCATCTTGAAGCCCAACGCGCCAAGATCATCGCGAGCACCGAGCAATGCCTGAATGCCATCGCGACCGGTAAAGACGATGCCGATGCCGCTTTGATGACCGCGTGGCGTGAATACCTCGGCTACGGCACCACCAAGCTCGAACCGTTGCTCACGAAGCAGCTCAAGAGCATCCCGGACTACGCTTTCATCCAAGGCTGGCAGGGCGAGCAGGCACTGAGCGTGATGGCGAACTCCTCTGACACCTCCGTGCGCACGCCGGGTGTGATGAAGGCGAACAGCATCGCCACGCATCCTTCGCCGACTCGTGCCTCGGTCATCGCTTGGCGTTGTGAGAGAGCAGGCACGCTCCGCATTCACGGCGATGTCTCAGACGCGCATCCCGAATGTGGAAATGGCGTCACTTGGACACTCGAAGTGCGTCGCGGCCACACCAGTGAGGTGCTCGCCAGCGGCGTGACCAAAGGCGCGACCGTTTTGCCAATGGGTCCGTTTGAAAACGTGCGCGTCGGGCCCGGCCAAGTCGTCGCTTTGGTCATCGGTCCGCGCGATGGCAGCCACGTTTGCGACCTCACCGCCATCAACCTCACGCTCAGCGATGGCACGAAGACTTGGGATCTCGCAAAAGACGTGTCTCCCAACATCCTCCAAGGCAATCCACCTGGTGTCTGGCACTTCCTCAGCCAACCCGCGAGCCTCGAAGCCGCGCCGGACGTGCCCGCTCCCATCGCAGAATGGCGGAAGAAGCCTTCACCAGAGCTGGCAGTGAAAGTGCGGCAGTATTTGGAGAAGGATTTTCCTCTCAACTCACCGCTGCTGCGTGCATTCTTGAATGATCGGTCGGATCGGACGGATCCGTCTGATCTCACCGCGAAAGCGCCTTCCGTGGTGGAAGTGAAAATCCCCGCCGCGCTCGCGAACGGCACGGAATTCGTCGTCACTGGCAAACTGACCTCCAAAACCACCGGCAGCGTGCAGATGCAGGTGCTCACGCAAAAGCCGGATGCCAGCGTGAGCCTCGTCGCTGGCAAATCAGAGTCGGCGGTCAAAAACGGCCAATGGAGCGACAACAACCTCGTCACGCAGCACAGCGCCCCGATCATCGTGAATGAGGCCAGCGAGCCCCGCACACGCTTTGAGGCGGCTTTCGACGACTTCCGCGCTCTTTTCCCCATCGCGCTTTGCTACACCAAGATCGTGCCGGTGGACGAGGTGGTCACGCTGACGCTGTTTCATCGCGAAGACGAACCTTTGCGCCGTTTGATGCTCTCCGAGGCCGAATCGCGCGAACTCGACCACTTGTGGGATGAGTTGCTCTTCGTCAGCGAGGCTCCGCTGAAGCAAGTGGATGTCTTTGAGCAGCTTTTCCAGTTCGCCACGCAGGATGCGAAGCCCAGCGCCTTCGAACCCATGCGAGAGCCAATCCTGAAAGCCGCCGCGAAGTTCAAAGAGCAGCAAAAAGCCGCCATCGAGCCTCAAAAAGCCGCCGTGCTCGCTTTCGCTGAGAAAGCCTGGCGACGTACGCTGACCGAAAAAGAGATCAACGGCCTGCGCACTTTCGATCCGCGTCTGATGCTCGTCCGTGTGCTGACTTCGCCCGCGTTTTTGTATCGCGGCGAGAAAGTGCCCGCCAAAACCGGCCCCGTGAGCCCGCAGGAGCTCGTCACACGCTTGAGCTACTTTTTGTGGTCCTCCGCACCGGATGTCGAACTGCGGTCCAGTGACCTGAATGACCTTATTGACCAAGCCCAGCGCATGCTCAAGAGCGACAAAGTGCGCCGCCTCGCCACCGAGTTCGGCTGCCAATACCTCCACGTCCGCGATGTCGCCACGCTTGATGAAAAGAGCGAACGCCACTTCCCCACCTTCCTTGATCTTCGCGCTGACATGCAGGAAGAAGTCACCCGCTTCTTCATCGACCTCATCCAAAACAACCGCAGCATCGTGAGCTTGTTGGATGCTGATCACACCTTCGTGAATGAAGCGCTCGCTGATCACTATGGAATAAAGGCAAAAGAATGGGGGCAGAAGAATAAAGCTGCTCATTCTCCTGCCCCCATTCTCCTGCCTACTTCAGAGTGGCATCGGGTTGATCAAATCCACGCCCAGGGCCGCGGCGGCGTCCTCGGCTTCGCGGCCACGCTTGCCAAACAAGCCGGAGCCTCACGCAACAGCGCTATCCTACGCGGCACCTGGCTCACCGAGGTCGTGCTTGGTGAGAAACTGCCCATCCCGCCCAAAGGCGTGCCCGTTTTGCCCGAAGAAGCCCCCGCCAACCTCACCGAGCGCCAGCTCATCGAGCGACACAGCCGCGATGAGAACTGCATGGGCTGCCACAAGCGCATCGACCCCTTCGGTTTTGCTCTCGAAGGCTTCGACGCCATTGGTCGTGCTCGCAAAGCCGATACGAAGACCGTTTTACCCGATGGAACCGCTGTCGATGGCCTCAGCGATCTCCGCGACTACCTGCTCACGAAACGCCGCGACGATTTCACCCGCCAGTTCTGCCGCAAACTCCTCGGCTATGCCCTCGGCCGCAGCGTGCAGCTTTCCGACAGACCACTGATCGAGCAGATGATGAAGAGTGATCTGCGCTTTGGCACGCTGGTCGACCATATCGTGCGCAGTAGGCAGTTCCGCGAGGTGCGCGGGAAAGAATTCACCAACAACCACTGATTCATCATCATGAACACTCACCACTTCTCCCGTCGAGCCTTCCTGCGTGGCACAGGTGTCACCATGGCGCTGCCGTGGATGGAGTCCGTCAATGTCTGGGGCGATGAACCGAATAAGAACAAACCGGCCAGCGAGGCACCCGTGCGCTTGTGCGTGACCTTCTCCGGCAATGGCTTCCAATCGAAGGAATGGTGGGCCAAGGGCGAAGGCAAAGCGATGGAGCTTGGGCGCGTGCTGGAGCCGCTGAAGGACTTCCGTGAGCGACTGCTATTCGTGCGCGGTTTGTATCATGAAGAGGCCCGCAAAGGGAACATTCACTCCTCGCAGACCGGCAACATGCTTTCCGGTGCTCCCATCGCGAGCGGCGGAGAGATCCGCAGTGGCACGAGCTTTGATCAACTACTCGCACAGACCTACGGACGCTCCACCAAGGTACCGAGCCTCGTTCTGGCCTGCGAGAAATCGAACCCATCGGTGCACAAGAACTACTCGATGCTCTACAGCTCGCACATCTCGTGGTCTTCGCCCACCACGCCGACGCCGCTGGAGCTTTACCCCGCACTGGCCTTTGATCGTCTCTTCAAAGACGATGCCTCGCCAGCCGACAAAAGCGTGCTGGATGCCGTGCTGGCCGATGCGCAGGATTTGCGCCGCGACATCAGCGCCAGCGACCAACGAAAGCTCGATGAGTATCTCGACAGCGTGCGCGAGGTTGAGAAGCGCATCGAAAACGCCGGCAAACGAGGCGAGCT
>CAXNGR010000276.1:0-5937 GCA_964201265.1 Verrucomicrobiaceae bacterium | reverse complement strand
CTCCGGGAAGCGCAAACGCGATGTTCCAGATGGAGGATTGAGGTTGCTGGTGTGTTCAGACGCGACAGCTTAAGTCATCCAACCTTGATGAAAGACAAAGACACCACCCCGGCATGGTATGTCGTCCACACACGACCGAAATGCGAGCACATCGCCGCCGCGCTCATGGCGGGGCTTGAAAACGTGGAGGCCTGGTGCCCGCGCATCCGTTTCCAGCGCAACACCCGGCGGGGCAAGGTGTGGTTCGTGGAGGCGCTCTTCCCAAGCTACTTTTTCGCCAAGTTTGCGCCAGCGGAGTCGCTGCGGGCGGTGAAATACTCCCAGAGCGTGATCAAGGTGGTCGATTTCGGCGGCAATCTGACGCCGGTGCCGGACCGGGCCATCGAGGAGCTCAAAGCCGAGATGAATCACATCGACGTCTGCGAGGTGGAGGTGGGCGTGAAGGTGGGGGACACCGTGGAACTGACCGAGGGGCCGATGCGCGGGCTGAAGGGCATCGTAAACGCGCTGCTGAGCGGTGCTGACCGGGTGCGCATCCTGCTAGAGTTCCTGGGCCGCGAGAACGCGGTGGAAGTGCCCATGTCAAAAATCCTCACCGAGCACAAACCGCGTGCAGTGATGGCCGGGAAAGGACGTTAAAGCGAATCTGGGTTGATTCCCAGTTCACGGAGCTTCGCCGCGAGCTTTTCCGCACGACTCTTCTCAGCCTCCGCGCGCAGAGCTTCAGCCTCCGCACGTCTGGACTCCGATTCTGCGCGCAAGGCCTCCGCTTCCGCACGCACCGCGAGCTGGCGCTGGGTTTCCATGAGCTTCCCGTCCGGGCGGCGGACCCAGAGTCGGCCCTCAAGGTCCAGGCCAAAGGTCATATCTAGCAGCTTGCTGTGCCAGGTGCCGTCTGCGGCGGCGGGCTTTTTATGCAGGCCCACATCACCTTCGCGGTGAAAGGAGGAGAACTTGCCCCGCCGGTAGTCATAGATGAAAAACTCCCGGCAGCCCATGTCGGAGTAGAAGTCGAGCTTGTCCATCATCTCGTCGGCGGTGTTGCTCTTGGAGATGAACTCGAACACCACATCTGGCATGCGCTGGTTCTCCTCCCATTGCTTGTAGCTCTGACGCTCTCCGGCGGGGTGGTCGAGCACGACCATGACATCCGGCGCCTTGCAGATGTCCGGTCGCCCCTCGACCGGGTACCAGAGCAGATCAGCGGCCACGAAGACATCCGTGCGGTCAGCGAACCAGTCCTCAAGACCATTCTTGAGGAAGGTGATCCATTTGAGATGCTCTGTGTCGTTGCTCAAGGGTTCGCCGTTATCCACCGGATAGATCAGGGTTCCCGCCCGGTCGGTGGCAAACGGTTGCGTGGGAGCCTGGATGATCATGCGGCAAGAATACTCCCCCGCCCCGATCACGTCAACGCGGCATCGGCATTGCATCAAGGCCATTGCGGCGTAAGTCCTGTGTCCCAAAATCATGCTAACGATCCGAGACGTCACCAAAACCTTCAATGCGCGCACGCTCTTCAGCGCAGCGTCCATGACCATCAACTACGGCGAGCGCGTGGCGCTCGTGGGGCCGAACGGAGCGGGCAAATCGACCCTGTTCTCGCTCATCCTCAAAACGGACACGCCCGATGCTGGTGAGGTCATTCGTGACGAGTGGACGACCGTCGGCTTCTTGCCTCAGGAGAGCGAACCAGTCGGCGACGAGAGCGTGATGAACGTTGCCACGGGCAAAGCGGGCGAAATTCAGGCGCTGGAGAAGATTTTGCGCGAGTTTGAGGCCACGGGGGATGTTTCGAGCCCGGAGTACTTCGAGGCCCATGCCAAGCATGACGCGCTGCAAGACCCGCAAACCGAGGCCAAGGCCAAGCGCATTCTCAAAGGGCTGGGCTTCAAGGAATCCGATTTCACGCGGCCAGCGCGGGAGTTCAGCGGTGGATGGGTGATGCGCGCGCACATGACGCGGCTGCTCGTCATGGAGCCCGATCTGCTGCTGCTCGACGAACCGACGAACCACCTCGACCTGCTCTCGCTGATGTGGTTCCGCAATTATTTGAAGAACTACCCCGGAGCGCTGCTGATCATCTCGCATGACCGCGATTTCATGGATGAGCTGGTGCAGTCGGTCTATGAGATTGAGGAAAGCAGGCTGATCGCCTACCAGGGCAACTACAGCGACTACCTCAAGCAGCGTGAGGAGAACTGGGAACGCGCGAACCAGGCGTACAAGAACCAGCAGAAGGAGATCGAGCAGATCCAGGATTTCATCGACCGCTTCCGCTCGGTGGCCTCGAAGGCCTCGCAAGCGCAGAGCCGTGAGAAGCAACTGGCGAAGATGGACAAGCTCGAAAAGCCGCGTCCGCTGCGCAAAGGCTTCCGTTTCAACTTCCCGCAGCCGCAGCGCAGCGGGCAGCGCCTGATCGCGCTGACAGACATCCATCAGGCCTACGGCACGAAGCAGGTTTACACCGGTCTCGACCTCGAAGTCGAACGCGGCGAGCGCACCGTGCTCGTGGGGCCGAATGGTGCCGGCAAATCGACGCTGATCAAGATTCTGGCGGGCGAGGTGCCGTTTCAGAAGGGCGAGCGCAAGCTCGGCACAAACGTGAAGCTCGGCTACTTCTCCCAGCATCGCGCCGACACACTGGACCCGGATTGCAGCGTGCTGGAGGAGCTCAAACGCGTCGCGCCGGAACTGCGCGAGGATGAGGCCCGCAGCATTCTCGGCTCCTTCCTCTTCAAGCGTGAGGACGTGCATAAAAAGTGCCGCGTCCTGAGCGGTGGCGAGAAAAGCCGCGTCAATCTGGTCAAATTCCTCGTCGATCCGCCGAACCTGCTGCTGATGGACGAACCGACGA
This sequence comes from Verrucomicrobiaceae bacterium, assembly GCA_964201265.1. GTDB lineage: Bacteria > Verrucomicrobiota > Verrucomicrobiia > Verrucomicrobiales > Verrucomicrobiaceae > Prosthecobacter. The sequence continues at coordinate 3,080 of CAXNGR010000276.1, read as the reverse complement.
CGCATCTGGACATCTGGGCCATCGAAGGCCTGATCCTAGCGTTGCAAAAGTTCGAGGGCACGCTCGTCTTCATTTCCCATGACGTGCATTTCATCCGCTCCTTGGCGACGAAAGTCCTGCACATCACCGAAGGCAAAGTGACCGCCTATTCCGGCGACTACGACTACTACCTGCAAAAAACTGGCGCAGAGGAAAACGCCCGCGCGGCCGTTATCGCGGGATAATCATGGTAGTTTTCTAGCCGAGATCCGATTGCTGATTGACGAGCGCGGCGGCACAGTAGCATTCATGGAGAGGGGTCACGCGCGTTCTGCATGAGCACTCATCTTTACATCCTGCAGGCATTGGCGGCGTTCTTTGGGCATCTGGCAGCGCCGTCGTCCTGGCGCGGACCGGTGATTGAGCGGGTGGCGCGGCAGGTGGTGTTTGCCGGTGTGGACTTGGTGCCGCTGCTGGTGCTCATTGGGGCCGGATTGGGTGCGCTGGCGGCGGTGCAGGGCGAGTTCTGGCTGGACCACACCAAGCGTGCGGACATGCTCTACGCGGTGCTGGACACCGGGCTGGTGCGCGAGGTGGCGGCGTTGCTGAGCGTGCTGCTGACGCTCGCGGCCAACGGCGCGCCCATGTGCGCGGAGATGGCGATGATGCGCGTGAACCGTGAGGTGGTGGTGCTGCGCTGCCAGGGGATTGATGAGTTCGCCTACCTGGTGTTTCCCCGCATGCTGGGACTGGCGCTGGCGTGCTGCTGCGGCGCGGTGGTGCTGGCGGCGACGGCGCTGCTGTGCTGCAGCGCCGGACTGACGCAGGCGCACGGGGATGTGGACACGTTCGAGGTGCTGCGGCGGCTGGTGCTGGAGCTGGAGTGGAACAACGTGGCCTGGATGCTGCTGAAATCGGCGGCAGGCGGGCTGCTGGTGGCCGCAGTGGCCTGCACAGTGGGCCTCTCGGCGGGCGAGGCTCGCACGGAGGTTCCGCGCATGGTGTCGCGGGCGATGCGGGTGGCCTTGACTTGGGTGACGTTTGCATGGTTCATCCTGACCGCCGCGAGCTATATGATATGAAACCCGGTGCTTCCCAGCCGCTTCCGCTCACCTTGCGCGGTCTGACGTTCCAAGCGCTGGCCCCGGCGCCCGTGAACCTGGATCTGGGCGTGGGGCAAAGCACGGCGCTACTGCTGCCGGACGAGCAGTTGAGATTGCTGGAGGCGTTGCTCCTGGGCAGCGCGGTGGAGGCGGGCTGCGAGGTGCGCTTCTGGGGTGTCGAACCGGCGGGGGGAGAAGGACCGCTCGCCGGCCAGGTGGCGCGGACTTTTTCGCCACTGTTTGGCGGCGGTTGCTGGCTGGAAAACCTGGATGTGGATGAAAACATCCTGCTGGCCCCCTTGATGCGTGGCGAGCGTACCGGCGTGGCGCGGGAGAGGGCGCTGGAGCTGGCGCGGCGGCTCGGCCTGGAGGATCTGCCAGACACGCGCCGGGCGCAGACCGCGCCGGGAACGCTGACGGTGTGCCAGTGGGTGCGCGCCTTCATGGACGAGAGGACGCGGCTCTTTCTGATGATCGACTCGCTGCGCAAAGCACCTGTCGCGGCGATCCAATCGCTCGCCAGCGAGTGCCGCGCCCGGCGGCAGCAAGGCGCGGCCTTTTTCTGGGTGCTGCCGCTGGAGGCGGCAGGCCATGCGGAGGTGTTGGAGATCGACACAGTCCTTGAACCGTTGCAACACTTGAAACCTGCGGGCACGACATGAGCAAGCCATTCAAATTTCGTTATGCCCGGCTGCTGGCCGGCGTGTTCCTGGCGCTGTGCATCGGCCTGACCGCGCTCGGGTTGCTGAAAACGCAGGGTTTGGGCGAGCTGTTCCCCTGGCAGCCTCATCATCAGGTGTGGGTGAAGTGCGGACTGCCAAGAACGGTCGCGCCAGAGCAGGAAAAGACCGCTCCGCAGTCTGCGGCCTCCATCCAAGCCCCGGACCGCGTGTTGGTGCGTGGAGCGCGGGTGGAGCTTGCCGGGCAGACGATCGGTGTCGTCGAAAAGGTGCTGTTGCAGAGGCAGGACGGCACGCCGGGTGATCCTGGCATGGACGGCGGCATTGATCTGAATGATTACCGCATCATGGGCGAGCTGAAGCTCCATGGCGACTTCGCCCGGCTGGTGCGGCCGGATTCCAAGGTGTTCCTCCGCGAAGACCTGGGAGGCTTTGGCGGTGTCTATTTAGACATTCTGCCCGGCCGTGAGGCCATGACCGGCGATTTGCTGCTGGACGTGGAATACGCGGGCAGCGCGCGCACGGACATGGAGTCCGTCATCAAAACGCTCGGCATAGTGGGGGACAAGCTCAGCGGCCTGCAAGACGACATCAAACCGCTCCTCCAGAAGGACGGTCAGATGCGCAAGTCGGTGGCGGAGGTGGTCGAGGAGCTGAAAAACCTGACCAAGCAGGCCGGGGAGCTGATGGTTTCCGCCAATGACGCGACCGCCTCGTTCCAAAGCGACAGCAAGCTGATGACTCACATGAACTCCATGGCGGAGAACCTGAGCAAGATGTCCAAGGCGCTCAGCGACGGCAAGATTGAGAGCCACTTTCCTTCCATCACCCGCACGCTGGATAGCATCTCCCAGGAGCTCGCCCGTGCCGTGGACAGTTTCAATGCGTCCGCCAGAGCCGTGACTGAAGCCAGCCAGTCGTTGAAAGACACCAGCCGGGCCGCTCAGGAAAGTTTCCTCCTGCGGGGCGGTACGAAAAGAGTGGAGGCCGAAAAAAAGGCGGCAGCAGCCAAAGCCGCGACCGGACAGGCCAAGCCGAAAGCCACCGGCCAGCCGGCATCCCCATCACCGAAATCCGAGGGCTTTTTCAAACGTCTGTTTGGCCCCGCTGTTCCGCCGTGATCCTGGATCACGCAGCTATCAGACAGCCTGCCTGAGCAGGTGCTTCACTTCGGCGGTGCGGGGACGAACTTCGCGGCGCGGTTGATGGCGTCGCGGTCGGTGGGGCGGAAGCGGAGGTATTCGCGGGCGGCGGCGGGGGAACCCTGGTCTTTGAGGGAAAGCAGGTATTCGTTGAAGGGCTGCTCGTCGAAGGGTGA
>CAXNGR010000275.1:0-5958 GCA_964201265.1 Verrucomicrobiaceae bacterium | reverse complement strand
ATCACTGGCACCTACTCGCTCACGCTCAGCGCCGTGCAGCTCGGCTATCTGCCGCGTTTGAGCATCCGACATACCTCGGAGCACGCTCGTGGCCAGATCTACATCCCGATGGTGAATTGGGTGCTCATGCTCGCCTGTCTCGCGCTCGTCGTCGCCTTCCGCACCTCGTCGAATCTCGCCGCTGCGTATGGCGTGGCCGTCACGATGACCATGCTCATCACCACCATCCTCTTCTACTTTGCCGCGCGGCATCTGTGGAGGTGGAGTGTGCTCAAAACGCTGCCGCTGTGCCTCGTGTTCGGTTTGATCGAGCTCGCCTTCCTCAGCGCCAATCTCGTGAAATTCTTCGATGGCGGCTGGTTCCCGCTCGCCGTCGGCGCAGGCATTTTCGTCGTTATGACCACCTGGGCCACCGGTCGCAAGCTCGTGCGTGCCTCCATGGAACGCAGCGCCATCTCGCACGAGATGCTCATCCAAAGCCTCTCCAGTGGAAAGGTCATCCAAGTGCCCGGCACAGCTATTTTCATGACCAGCACGCACGGCCGCACGCCCGTGGCGTTGCTGCACAGCCTGAAACACTACCAGGCCATCCATCAGCGCGTCATCTTCATGACGCTGACCACCGAGGACGAGCCGTGGGTGCCCCCGAGCCGTCGTGTCGAGGTCGAGAAGCTTGGCGACAACTTCTGGCGCGTCACCGGCCGTTTCGGCTTCATGCAAAAGCCCAACGTCCCGCGCCTGCTGCGTCAGTGCTCCAATCACGACCTCGAAGTCGAGCCCGACAAAGCCACCTTCTTCCTCGGCCGCGAAATCATCATCCCCAGCAAAGCCCCCGGCATGGCCAAATGGCGCGAGCACCTCTTCTCCTTCGCCAGCAAGCTCGCCCAGCAGCCTGCGACGTACTTCCAGATTCCCGTTGGGCGGGTGATCGAGCTTGGACAGCAGGTTGAAATCTGATCCTGCCGCCGTTATCACTGCGGCCATGAACGCCGCAGGCACATCCGCCACCTCGCTTGCCGAGCGACTCGTGGCATTCGCGGAACGCGGGCCTGGCGATGCTTACTATCGCCTCTCTCGTGTCGTGGCTCGGGTGCTCGTCAGCCGCCGCCTTCGCCAGCGTCAAAAGTGGTGCGATCTCGCCCGGCAGCTCTCGCAACATGCCGGCGTCGAAGACCGCCTCGTCATGCAGGCCATGCGCTGGTTGAACCAGGCGCAACCCACTGCCCAATCATGAACTGGACGCCGCCACCGCCCCGCTGGGACACGCTCGCAGGCAAAGTGCTGGATTCCTTCTTTGCCGCCGTGCATCAGGCGATGCCCGACTACGATCAGCCGCTGACCATTTTCGGTTCCGCGCCGATCCAGCTCTGCCTCGATGAAGACTTTGCCAGTGCCGATGTGGACATCATGGTGCTGGAGGGTGGAGAAAAACTGCGCCAAATCGCTGCCGAGGCCGGGCTGGGCCGTGCAGGCACGGTCCGCTCCGCCTTTGGTGTGCAAATTTGCCCGCCGTTGCTTTTCAATCCGACGCCGCATTACCTCCAGCGTGCTCACACCGAAGTCCGGCATGGTTTGACCATCATCGTGCCTCATCTGCGGGACATCCTCATCGCGAAACTCCATCGCTCCCGCGTGGAAGGTCAGGAAGCCCTCATCCCAAAAGATAGGCGAGCCTTCCAGCGTGTGCGTGAACTCAGCGGCGGACATCCGACACTGCCCGAGTTCCTTCAGGACTTGGTGAACTGCGAAGCCAGCTTCCGCCCGCCGCATGATGGCGGATTGAACTCATTCCGCTTCAATGCCGAGAATGCCCTGCACGAAATCTACGGGCATCGCCTCGATCTGAAGCGTGACATTTTAGATCCGGCCGTCATCGCGACGCAGCCGCCAGGCCAGCCTTCTCCGGGTTTCATCGCTGAGCAGCTCAAAGGGCTTGGAAAGTGAGTGCGCGCTTCACAGCTTCTTCACGCTGAGATTCACTTTGTTTACTGGCGACCATGCTCATCAGAAGCAGGATAATGCCATGAACGATCCATCCAAACCCCGCCAACCGGTCCCCGTGCACGTCGTGGGGCAGTTTAGCTGGGGGCTGACACTCCTCTTTGTGCTGGCCTCGGTGTGCTGGGTGCTGGTTCCTTACACCGGCTATCTTTTCTCCGCGTTGGTGTTTCTGATGGCCATCGTGCTCGTGGGCACGCGGTGGAATCGCGGACCCGTGCTGGCGATGGGCGTGGTGAGTGCGCTGGTGTGGAATTTCATCTTCATCCCGCCGCAGTTCACGCTGCACATCGAAAAGCCGCAGGACATCATCATGTTTGCCATGTTCTTTGTGGTGGCGCTGAGCATGGGGCACCTCATCACGCGGTTGCGCGAGCGTGAGGCGGCGCTGGAGCAGCATCATGCCGAGCGCGAGCAAGTGCTTGAGGCCAAACACCGCGCGGAATTGCTCGCGGAGGCCGAGAGGCTGCATCGCACGCTGCTCGACAGCGTGTCGCACGAACTCAAAACGCCCATCGCCATCATCCGCACGGCCTTGGACGGACTAGGGCAGGGCAATCCCTACGCGGTCGAGATTGAGACGGCCAACCGCCGCCTCCAGCGCATCGTGGAGAATTTTTTGGAGATGACCCGAGTCGAGTCCGAGGCGCTGAAGCCGCGTCCCGACTGGTGCGAGGTTATCGACGTGCTCGACCAGGCCACGAAGCCTTTGGAACGTGAGCTTGCCGCGCACTCGCTGAATGTCAGCGGCATCGCCGACATGCCGCTGGTGATGCTCGACAGCCGTCTGCTCGCGCAGGCCCTCGGCAACGTGCTGCACAATGCCACGCTCCATGCGCCTGCGAACACGCCGGTCGAAGTCACGGCCACACTGGCGAACTGCTCGCTAGAGCTTCGCGTGCGCGATCACGGCCCCGGCTTTCCTCTGGGCAGCGAGGAGCATCTGTTCGACAAGTTTTACCGCGCTCCCGACTCACCCGCAGGCGGCACCGGGCTGGGTCTTGCCATTTCACGCGGCTTGATGCGGGCGATGAAAGGTGACATCGAAGCGAACAACAACCCCGAAGGCGGCGCGGAGTTCGTGCTCAGCCTGCCGGTGAAAACACGCCAAGCCTGAGCCATGAGCAAAGCCCTGATCATCGACGACGAACAGCAGATGCGCCGCCTGCTTCGCATGGTGCTCGAAGCGCGAGGCTACGAGGTCTGTGAGGCCGCTGATGGCCAGCTCGGCTTGCAAGAGGCCGCGTTTCAGCGCCCCGATGTCGTGCTGCTTGATCTGGGCCTGCCCGGTATGAGCGGCATCGACGTTTTGAAACGCCTGCGCGAGTGGAGCGACGTGCCTGTGCTCATCCTGAGCGTGCGCGATCAAGAAACCGTGAAGGTCGAGGCCCTGGAACTCGGTGCCGACGACTACGTCACCAAACCCTTCGGCACCGCTGAGCTGCTGGCGCGGCTGGATGTCATCCAGCGCCGACGTTTCACGCGCCAGAGTCCTGAAATCATCGCGGGAGCCTTAAAGCTCGATCTTCTGCACCACGAAGCCACGCTGGCGGATGCCCCCGTCAAACTCACGCCCACCGAGTTCGCGTTGATAAAGGTGCTCGCCGAGCATGCCGGGCGCATCGTGACGCAAAATCAGATCGTGAAGCAAGTATGGGCAGGGCAAACGAGTGATCCGAGCGAAGGCCTGCGCGTCCACATCAATCACCTGCGCAAAAAGCTCGGCAAAAGCGGCCCACGAATCGTCAACGAGCCGGGGATCGGGTATCGACTGGAAGAGTCCTGAATCTGTTTCCATCATGCCTGCGTCAATCCTGGGCATGATTTCAGGCTTTTCATGGTTCTGAGTCTGTGATTCATGGCGGGATGTCCATGTCTCCGACTTATGTTGCTGTCTCACCCACCTTCATGCGCCGTGCCTGGCTGGTGGTGGGGTTGTTGTTCCCGGTGGCGCTGCTGAACTACCTGGACCGGCAGATGATCGCCTCCATGAAGGTGTCGGTGATGGGCGACATCCAGGACATCGGCAGCGAGGCGAACTGGGGGCATATGCTGGCGTCATTCAAATGGGTCTATGCCATCTTCAGTCCCATCGGCGGCTACATCGCCGACCGTTTCAGCCGCAAGCTGACGATTTGCGGCAGTTTGTTTGTCTGGTCCCTCATCACTTGGCTCACCGGGCATGTGGGCAGCTTCAACGAGCTTTACTGGGCGCGCACGATGATGGGCATCAGCGAGGCGTTCTACATTCCGGCGGCGCTGGCGTTGATCGCGGATTATCACACGGGAGGCACGCGGTCACGGGCCGTGGGCGTGCATCAGATGGGCATTTACTGCGGTGTGATGGTTGGTGGCTTCGCGGGATTCGTGGCCGATGCGCCAGACCTCGGCTGGCGCTTCATGTTCGACTTCACCGGGCTGGCTGGCATCCTTTATGCCATCCCGCTGCTGTTTCTGCTGCGCGATGTGCCGCGCCAGACCAGCCTGGATAGCTTCGGTGCCGTCTCTGCGAAGCCTTCTGTCGGCACCGCGATCACCGAGCTGCTGACGAATCGTAATTTCATCCTGCTCGTGATGTATTTCACGCTGCCAGCGCTCGCCGCGTGGGTGGTGCGTGACTGGATGCCCGCGATCCTGCAAAAAGCCTTCAACATCAGCCAGGGCAAGGCCGGTGTGTCCGCCTCGCTCTACTGGCAAGGCGCGGCGTTGCTCTCTGCTCTCTTCGGCGGCTGGCTGGCGGACCGCTGGATGCGCAAAAGCGAGCGCGGTCGCATCCATGTCAGCGCCATCGGCATGATGCTCATCGTGCCCGCGATGTTCGGAGTGGGCAACGCGCCTGCCTTTAACTCGTTCGCGCTCGCCATTGCCGCGCTGATCCTGTTCGGCGTCGGCTGGGGCTTCTTTGACTGCAACAACATGCCGATCCTTAGCCAGATCGTGCGCCCCGAGCTGCGTGCCACCGGCTACGGCCTCATGAACTTCGTCAGCATGATGTGCGGTGGCGTGGCGGACTGGGGTTTCGGTGCGATGACGGATCGCGGCGTGCCGCTGAACATGATCTTCGGTGTCTTCGCCCTCGTCTGCGTTGCTTCGCTCGTGATTGTCCTCATGATTCGTCCCAAGCCGGGAACTTGAGCGGCTTCATCCACCGCACACTTTGCACGCCTTCCCGTCCGAGGCCTGGCACGCAGCGCCTGAGCCAAAGAAGCGGCACTTGGAGTTGTGGCGTGTTCCCGATTTGCTCAGACTCCAACCGGTGACCGCGCCGGGTGGCGGCGCGGTGCCTGCTGCAGTCTTGGCAGGCGGCGGTGTCCTGGCGACTTCACGAGCGGAAACCACCAGCACGCACGTCTTGCGCAGAAAATCAGCGGCCACGGTCTTGTCGTCGCCGATGCTGCCGCGTTTCAGCTCCGGCACACCGGGCAGACGTTTGTCCTTGCCGCCCTCGATGCACAGTTCGTCCAAAATATCACTGCGATGGCATTCCGTGATGCCCCGCGGCGTTGGCTGGCTGCCGGAAGTTTGTGAAGATGAGGATCGTGCGCCCAGGGTGCGTGTCTCAGGCGAGAAGAACACGCCGATCACCTCCAGGCGGTCATTCAGCACGAAGCCGCCGACCGCGTCAGGCACCAGCGGCGCGTCGTGTTGGAAGAGGGTGGCATCGATCAACCGGCCGACAATGCCGGTGGTCATCGTCACAGGCTCAAAGCCGCGCCGCGTTGAGTTCAGCGTGAGGGAGGCCACCACGATGCCCTGGCCGAACACCACCGGCTCCCTCGGGATGAACGCGCCTGCTGGCAGCTCGACGCCAGCGCACTTCAGCAGCGCCAGACCGCGCTTCGTGTCGTTTTTGACCACCGTCGCGGGCACATCCTTTCCCTCGTGATGAATCGCCACCGGATGATTTCCCTCCGCGAAGGCCGCGTCGGTGATGAAGTGTCCTTTTCCAATAGGCAGTCC
>CAXNGR010000274.1:0-5992 GCA_964201265.1 Verrucomicrobiaceae bacterium | reverse complement strand
CGACCTCGTGGATGCTGCGGATGACGCGCTGGGGGATGCCCTTGGCCTTGCGCTTGTCATTCTCTTCCTTGAGCCAAGTCTGCGCTTTCACCACGGCTTCCTGCCACTCCTTTTCGTTTTTGTCCGTCCAGCGCATATCCTTGAGGTATTCGGCCAGCTCTTCCTTCGTCTCGTAACGCGCCATGTGGCGCCAGCCACTGGTGATGATGAAGACGGTGTCCACATCGCTCTCAAGTGCATACTGGATGGCGAGCATGTAGCCCTGAAGCAGACGGCTGCGGATGGGCTCGATTTCCTGAGCGGCCTTGAGTTGAGGGTACTGGATGGCGGCGAGGCCGATCTTTTCAAACTCGCGGTTCACCGGGTAAAGCCAGTCACGGACTTTTTCGATGTTGGACGTGGTGGCGGGGACGAGCTTCTCGCTGAAGGCGGAGAGATGGAAATGATCGAACATCAGGACGTTGTAGGCCGTGGAGACGTCAAACTTGCCGATCATGTTCGCGATCTCCTGCTTCACGATCTCGTAGGCGGGGATGCCGCCCTTCGGGTCGGTGAGCATGTAGCGCTCGGCCTCGATGAGGAAGGCGATGCGGCGGCCCTTGGACTTGATGCCGAAGAAGTTGACCTGCACGGTGCCCTTCGGCTGAAAAGCGACGGAGAAACTGGAGCCGAGGTCGGTTGTGGCGACTTCGGCGACGGCCTCGGTGGGCGCTTTGAAGTCAAAGTCCGGCAGCGACACCTCGGAGACGCCTGCCGCGGTCATCGCGGAGGTGGTGGGCCGCGCGACAGCGGCGGTGGCGGGCGTGGGCTGGGGGACGACGATTTTTTTCGTCTCCGGCTTCTCCTGCTCCTGCTCGGTGACGGCGGTGGCGGTGATCTCGGCTGAAGGCGGCTCCGGTAGCACGATCACCAGCACGCCGAGGAGAAGAAACAGTGCCGCATGCACCAAGATGGCGGCTGCGGTGGCAGCGATCCTCGGGCCGAAGAGATTGCGCCGCTTCGGGCGAACGTCGATGATTTCATCCACAACGCCGGGCGTGCCATAGAGAACGGGCGCGTCCAGATCCGGGCTTGGGATGGAACTCACGCTGCTGGGCGCAGGCAGGCCGCTGGGTTCAGGAAGGGCGGACAGCACAGGGCTGGCAGAATCGTCATCGTCCTCTTCCAAAACGGCCACAGCCACCTCCGCGTCAGGCGGTGGCGGGATTTGCTGTCGCAGAGGGCGCACGTTGATCGGCACAGTCGCCTTCGAGGCGAAGCTGGTGGTGTTGCCATCGATCCACTCCTTCAAATCCTGCGCTCCTGCTTCCAGCGAAGAGTCCAACTCCATCGCTACGAGGTAGTGCTTTTCAGCCTCGTCGCCATCCCCCAGCGCACGGCAGGCCTCGGAGGCGAGCAGGGCAGCCTGAGCGTTCATCTCGTCCAACTGCATAGCCTGGCTGGCGTATTGCAGGGCGATCTGCGGATTGATGGGCAGTAGGTGGCGTCCGGCTTGGATGAAGTGTTCCGATTCAACAGGGGCGGCAGGTGCCAGGGAGACGACCATGGCGGCCATGTCTGCTCTGCCTCCTGCTACCAAGGCATCGGCAAGGGCGAGGCGAGCCGCCCAGTTTTCAGGCTGATCCGTGACCTGCTGCTGGAGTTCGACAATGGAAGCTGACATGATTTCTGGGGGTTACTCACATTCAACGGACTCGACATCCCAGGTGCAAGCTCAAAAACGCTGCGCATCATGGGCACCAATCGCCCATGAGCCTGTTTGACCGACTGATTTTGCACCTAGACAGCACTCCGCATTCTGGAGCCTGGAACATGGCTGTGGACCAAGCCTGGCTTGAGAGCGCTGACGCGCCCGTCCTGAGAGTGTACGACTGGGACCAGCCCACGGTGACGATTGGATACGCGCAGAACCTTGCCAAACTCGGCGAAACACTGCCCGGCTGGCCGGTGATGCGCCGCTGGACCGGGGGCGGAGTCGTTTTGCATGAGAATGCCGAGACGTATTCCGTGATCGTGCCCGCGGGCCATGCCTGGGCGGAAACACGCCCGCTGGATAGCTACCGGCTCATTCACTCCGCCTTGAGGGATGGATTGAACGCCACTGGGATGACAGGCTGCCGTCTCGCCGGGCCAGAAGACCTGATCGAGAACCCGTTCTGCTTTGTAGCACCCGCTTTGCACGATGTGGTGCGCGGATCAGTGAAAATCGCGGGCGCGGGCCAGCGGCGCGGAAAGCTGGGCCTGTTGCATCAAGGCAGTGTACAGCAGGTGACTGTGCCACTGGATTTTTGGAATGGCTGGGCTGGTGAATTGGCCGGAGAAGTCGTCTTGGTCGAAGAACTGCCGCCAGCCATCGCTGAACGGGCGCGCGAACTCGTGGAGAAACGCTACTCGCTGAGTTGCTGGTTGCATGAACGAGAGGACGCACTGCCATGACACGGGTGTTTGTGTACGGCACGCTGAAACATGGCGGTGAGAACCACGAATGGATCAAGTCGCAGACTTTTGTGGCTCCAGCACGGACCAAGCCGCTCTACCGCATGTTCGACCTTGGCGGCTATCCCGGCATGATCCGTTCAGAAGACGGCATTTCCATTGAAGGCGAGGTCTGGGACGTGGACGGGGCTGGTCTGGCGCGTCTCGATGTTTTGGAAGACATCGACGGTGGTGAATACGAGCGCGTGAAGATCGAGCTTCAGGGCGAGTTCGCCTCGCAGCTCGTGGAAGGCTATCTTTACCTGCGTGATGTGAGTGGGCGACGCGACGTGGGCGCGTGCTGGTAGCAATGTGGTCCGCACAGGGGATTGCCTTCGGCGCACTTCGCGAGGTGCGGACCACCTTCAGCTCGCGCCGAAGAAGCCGCCGAGTTTCCGAATGCGCGTCGGATGGCGCAGTTTGCGCAGCGCTTTGGCCTCAATCTGACGGATGCGCTCGCGGGTGACCTGGAACTGCTTGCCGACTTCCTCCAGCGTGCGGCCTGCGCCGTCGGAGAGGCCGAAGCGCTGCTCCAGTACCTCGCGCTCGCGCGGATTGAGCGTGTCGAGCACATCGCGCAGTTTGTCACGCAGGAGGTGCATGGCGGTCAGCTCCATGGGGTTGCCGGCCTCCTTGTCCTCGATGAAGTCGCCGAATTCGGTGTCGCCATCGCTCTCCCCGACCTTGGTCTGCATGGACACGGGCTGCTGCGAAAGGCGCAGCACGGCGTTCACGCGGTCCACAGGCAGATGAATTTCCTCGGCGATCTCCTCCGGCGTCGGATCGCGTCCCATCTCCTGAAGGAGCTGTTTGTGGACGCGCATCAGCTTGTTGATCGTCTCGATCATGTGGACCGGGATGCGGATGGTCCGCGCTTGGTCGGCAATGCTGCGAGTGATGGCCTGACGAATCCACCAAGTGGCATAGGTGCTGAACTTGTAGCCGCGCTGGTACTCGAACTTCTCCACCGCGCGCATGAGGCCCATGTTGCCCTCTTGAATGAGGTCTAGGAAGGACAGGCCACGATTCGTGTATTTTTTGGCGATGGAGATGACCAGGCGCAGGTTCGCCTCGATCATCTCAGTCTTTGCTTTGGTGGAGTCGGCGACGTGCTTCAGCATCGCCGTCACCAGCGAGCGGTAATCCGCTGCGGTCATCCAGCATTCGCGCTCAAAGGCGCGCACCGCCTCCTTTGCCGACTCTTGGCGCGGATGGTCGCGCACATGACGCTCCAGGTTCTCCAGATCGGTCAGGCGCTGGCGCAGCAGCGTGACAAAATCCTCCGCCAGCTTGGATTTGAAGTGAAATTTCTCGCACTGGCGGAAAAACGCGAGGCGGGTGGCATCGAATTCCTCCTGGCAGGCTTGGCGCTTGCGCGGACCCGCTTCGCAAAGCGCGACAAACAGCTTCGCGGCCTTTTCATGGGCTTCACGCGCCTGGTCGAGCAGCGGTTTGAGCTTCTTGAAGTACATCTCGCGCTCGTCCGCTTTGCGGTCGCTGACGATGCGGTCAAAACGCTCCACACCGCTGTTCAGCGCCTCGGCATACTGGAGATAGGCTTGGCCGATGAAGCCGATGGTGTGCAGGCACTGGCGCAGGCTGAGATCTGCTTTTTCTATGCGCTTGGAAATCTGGATCTCCTGGTCGCGGGTGAGCAGAGGCACTTGGCCCATTTGGCGCAGATACATGCGCACAGGATCGTCAAACACGTCCAGCTTCGCGGCTGCGGCATCTCGCTCGGCGGCGATGCGCTCTCGCGCAGCGGAAGCACGTGCTGGGCCACCATCTACTTCGGCCTCGTCGATGATTTTAATCTCCATCGCCCGCAGCCGGGTGATGAGCGCGTCCATCAGCTCCGGGGTCACGAAGCCTGAAGGCAGGGCGTCATTGATGTCATCCCAGGTCAGATGATCATGCTCACGAGCGGTGCGGATGAGATTGCGCAGGCGCGCCTGCACGTCCGGGGAGTGGATGTCATCATGCGTGACATTGGTGATCTGCGCGAGGCGCCCGGGGTAGCCGCCCTTCGGCGGACGACCACGGCGGCGGCGCAGTGGGAGGCCGGACGCGTCGAGTTCGACGGATGGCTTCTCCTTCGGCGGATGGATGCGCGGTCTGCCTCGGCCGCGCTTCACGACCGCGTCATCACTCGGCGCCGCCGCAGGTTTTTCTGCATGGCTGGCGGCGGGTGCGTGATGATTTCCGTTATGGGAGCTTTTGGAGACGGCCATACATGCCTCGGGGGTTCCGTGAGCGTCGGTCAGGGATTCGGACTATCTGGGGAGGCCTTGGCACGGTCAAGGCATTCTTTGCGAAGGGCGGTGAGTTCCATGAGATGCTGCCACAGCCGTTCGACTTCATTTTTTTGCAGACCCTGCTCTCGCAGCTTAGCGTGTGTATTCTGAAGAAGACTTTCTAACCGGGCAATTTCCAATGTGTAGAGCAGTTGTCGTGCTTGATGAAGTCCACTTGGTGGACCTGACAGCGTTTGTAACTGCGTAAAAGCGGCCTCCTTATGCCGTTCAAGTCCGGCCATGAATGCAAGGTGTGAAGTTTCATCGAGAGGATTGAAGCGACTGTGGGCAATTAGGGAGAGTAGCTCTGTGCCGGGCACTTCGCGCAGAATGTCATCGCAATCGGCCTCGCGTAGCCAGTACAGCACCTCGGTGTCGTTCAAGGCCATTTGGCAGAGAAGTAGGGAGGTCTTGTTTTGCGAGGCGAGCAGCTTTTTCGCGTCATCCACGACATTCACAGACGCATCCGTACCGCGCTGCTGTGCCCCGCTGTTTTTTGCGTCGTTCCCGGCGCGTTTGACCATGGCGTTGAGCTGTTCCTCGGAAATTTCGAGCAGCTTGGCCACCTTGTTCACGGCGGTGATACGCTGGGCCACGCCGGAGAAAACGCTGATGGCCGAGGCCACCTGCTCGGCCATGCGCACGCGCTCCACGGTGCTTTCAGATTTTGCGCTGGCCCGCAAATGGCGGATTTGATGCTCCAGAAATTCCGGTGCGTCTGTGATGATGGTGCGCAGCGCGTTCGCTCCTTCTTTGCGAATGAGCGAGTCAGGGTCTTCGCCCTGCGGCAATGCCGCGACGCGCACACTGATGCCTTGCGGGGAGAGGATGCGGAAGGCTTTTTCCGTGGCCTCGCGGCCCGCGTTGTCGCTGTCGTAGCAGAGAATGACCTCGTTGCAGACACGCTTGAGCATTTTCGCGTGATGCTCGGTGAAGGCCGTGCCCTGTCCTGCGACGACGTTTTGCAGACCGGCCTCGAACACCATGATCATGTCGATCTGGCCCTCACAGATGATCGCTTGATCGGCTTTCGCGATGAAACGCTTCGATTTGTCGAAACCGAAGAGCACGCGGCTTTTGCTAAAGACCGGCGTCTCGGGTGAATTGACGTACTTGCCGGTGTTTTCCTTCTTTTCGAGCAAACGACCGCTGAAAGCGATCACGTCGCCGTTGTCGTTGCGGATGGGAAACATCAGCCGATGCCGCCAGCGCGGGTAGGCACG
>CAXNGR010000273.1:0-6002 GCA_964201265.1 Verrucomicrobiaceae bacterium | reverse complement strand
CATGCTGGCGGCATCGCCATGATGCACGATGCGGCCTTTGTCGATGAACAGCAGCGTGTCGCACATCTCACCGAGTTCGCTGAGGATGTGGGAGCTGATGAGGATCGTTTTTCCTTCCTGCGCGAGGATGCGGATGAGGCTTTTCAGCTCCACGCGGGCCTTCGGGTCAAGACCGGCCGCCGGCTCGTCCATGATGAGGATTTGAGGATCATGCAGCAGCGCACGCCCAAGGCAGAGCCGCTGTGTCTGGCCCTTGGACATCTTGTTGCTCATGCGATCGGCCAGCGGCGTGAGATCGGTGAAGTCCATCACCTCCTGGATGCGGCGCAGGCGGTCCGCGCCTTTGAAGCCGAGCGCACGCGCGTAAAAGTCCATGTACTCCAGCACCGTCATGTGCTCGTAGGTGCCGAAGCTGTCCGGCATCCAGCCAAGCAGGCGGCGCACCTTGGAGGGATGATGCACCACATTGTGTCCGCCCATGCGCACCTGCCCGCTGCCGGGTGAGTCCAGCGTGGCCATGATGCGCATCGTCGTGGTCTTGCCCGCGCCGTTCGCGCCGACGAATCCGACGACCCGGCCATGATCAATGCTGAAGGAGACCCCATCCACCGCCTTCAACGCGCCAAAACTGCGATGCAGGTCGTCCACGACGACCGCTGGCTGATTGCGATCCATTTCGGGAACAAGCGTGGAGGATGCGGGCATGAAAAACGGCGTGAGAGTTCAAGGCTGCGCCACCGGGCCGAAAATGACGATCTGATCATCCTGCCAGCGGATGGCAGGCAGTGTGTCGAGCGTGAAACCGGGCGCTGAGCGTGCCTTCGCGATGAAACAGGACTTCTGGCTCGTGATGGCGCTGTTGATCTGCGCCCGCAGCGAACGCTCGCCCGGATTGACCGCCGCCTCGCGCCACAAACGCTGCGCACTGTCGTCCGTTTTGACCAGCGTGGCGCTCTGGCCCGTGCTGAGTGGATCTTTGAGCCGCCAATGCCCGCCAGCGGCATCCTGGTAAAATAACTCGTCCACCGTGAAGCCGAGCGCGGAGATCAGCGTCGGCGCATCACCGGGGGCCGCGCCCGCCTTGAGTTCCAGCCGTGAGCGTGAGGAGATCACCGCCCGCAGCATCTGGCCCTGCTCCGCACGACTTTGGAAGAAATTGCCGCGTCGTTCTCGGCCCTCCAGCGTCAGGTTCACCGGCTGGCTGGTGTTGGTGCTTTTCAGTTTCACCCACGGCGTGTCCGGCAGCGCCACCGGCTCGATCAGCACCGGCTGTTTCATTTCAAAGCCGGTGCCAAACAACACCCCCGTGCGGCTGATCTGCTCCTGCGTCACATACGCCGCCGCCTCATCAGGCTGGAGATTGATGGCGATGAACCGCCGCCCTGTGCCACCTGTGCCGTCTTGAATCAAAATCAGCCCCACCATCACGATGCTGGCCCCGATGGAGAGCAGCGGCGTGGTGATGAACAGCTTGTGGCGCTTCCCGGCTGGCGCGAGCACGAACAAGTTCACCGGCCCCACCAGCACGCCGAAAATCACCAGGAACACCAGCACCTGCCACGACGCAAAACTGCGCGTACCCAGCAGCGCCAGCAGTGGCCAGTCGCTCGCTATGGCATGACCGGCTATAAGATTCTCCGTGCGCTTCGCCGCGCCCCAGTAACGATTCACCGTCTCAGAAGCGGGCAGTTTTTTGCCATCCCAACCCAGCACCGTGACCTTGCCGAGCGAGGTGGGCTGCTTGCCTGTGTTATCGCCTTCTGGTAATCCCAACGACGACGCCGTGGCCCCAGGCGAGAGATAGAAATGCAGCTTGCCGCCCAGCCGCACCCATTCCAGCAGCGCTCGACGCACCGCAGGCTTCACCTTCTGCCAGTCCGTGCTGCTGAGCAGGATGAAATCAAAACCGCTGAACCCCAGCCACGACTCCGGCAGATCCTCCGGCTCAAACTGGCAGCCAAACTGATCCGCACGGCCACCGTAATACCCACCGGCTGAATGCAGCTTCGATTCCACCTCTTTGTTCAGCGCCACGATGCTGTATTCCGCCAGACCGGCGCTGATGGCGACCGCCGGATAACCAACAATGCGATTGTCATGATCATAGTGCTGCCGGTCCGCGAATCCCGTGCCCGTTACCTCCACCCGCAACGCGTGCCCCCCGTTGCCATGACTGCGGTCGCCGTAGCCCACCGCCTGTGGCACCAGAAACAACGCCGACTGCGTCGAACGAGCCGCGACATCGAGCGCGAAGCTGCTGTGGTGCTGGTTCTGCGCCCGGTAGTTCTGCGTCTGCGAGTGAAATGCAAAATCCCAACGCGCATTCCGCCCCGTGCCGTTCGTCGCCACGACACGAACCGGCGCGTAGCCAGAGGACGGCAGCGGATCAAACACACTGCGCACCTGCACCCGCGTGCCGGTACTGCGGTCGATCTCGTCATCCGCGAGGTTTTTCTGCGCCTGCGCCGTGGTGGCGGCCAGCAGCATGACACACGAGAGCAACCACCGATGCTTCTTCATGCAGCCTCCTTCAAGGTTCGCGGTGTCGCGAGGTTTTGCACCGGCACCTCGGCCAGAATGGCCCGCACGATGCCCGCACTTGTTTTACCATCCATGCGCGCGGTGTAATCCAGCAGCACGCGATGATTAAGCACCGGCAGCGCCAGCGCTTGCACGTCTTCAAAACTGGCATTCGGCCGACCATGCATCAAAGCGCGGGCCTTGGACGCCGCCGCTAGGCTCAGCGCCGCGCGCGGACTCGCGCCGAAGCGCACGCCTTGTGACGCCTGCGACTGCCCCGGATGCGTGGCGTCCACAATGCGCGCGATGTAGTCTGCCACGATCTCAGGCAGAAAAATTCGCCGCGCCGTGGCCTGCATCTGCGCAAACGCCTCACGCGTGAGCATCGAAGTCACCTGCGGCTCCACGCCGAGCTCACGATGTGTCACGATCCGCGCCAGTGTCGCGGCAGAATTGCGCAGCACCTCCAGCTTGAACAAAAAGCGGTCCACCTGCGCCTCCGGCAGCGGATAGGTGCCTTCGAGTTCGATCGGGTTTTGCGTCGCTAGCACAAAAAACGGATCAGGCAGCGTGTGCGTCTGCCCCAGCACCGTCACGCGGCGCTCCTGCATCGCTTCGAGCAGCGCGGACTGTGTTTTCGGCGAGGCGCGGTTGATTTCATCCGCCAGCAGCAGGTTCGTGAAGATCGGCCCCGGCTGAAACACGAACTCGCGTTTGCCATCCACCTCCTGCAGCACCGGATTGCCCGTGATGTCCCCCGGCAGCAGGTCCGGCGTGAACTGCACGCGCCGCGTCGTGAGGCTCAGCGCCTTTGACAGCCCCTTCACCAGCTCCGTCTTGCCCAGGCCCGGCAGACCCTCCAACAAAACATGCCCGCGTGCGATCACGCCGCAGAGCATCAGTTCAATGAGCTCCTCCTGCCCAAACAGCACCTCGTTCAACGTTCGTCGCAAAGCCGCGACATGCTGCGAGGCCGACTGAATTTCCAAGTCCGATGCATAAGCGTCTGTCATCGGCCTGACTAAAACAAGAACCGCTGCGCGAAGTCGAGATGAAAAAGGCAATTCATGAACATTTCACAAAATCCAGGAGGGGACCCTCAACTTCCAGCCAGCTTGACACGCAACCCTTGGCCATAAACAATAGAGCCATGCAACTCACGCTCACCGGCCCGATTGAGGCGTTCATCCAGCGACAACTCGCCCACGGTTACAAGGATGCCGACGAAGTCGCCCGGCAGGCATTACTGCGATGGATGGCGGAGGAATCCGACACACCGCCCAATATCCAGTCCCGCCTTGATGAAGCCTCACAGGGCCGGTTCATTCCTGGTGACCGCGCCAATATCGAACGAATCATCGCCACCGCCTGATGTCTGTTCGATACGATGAGAGCGAGTATGTGTTCTGTGATTTGCAGGCGATCTATCGCTATATTCGCCAGGATGATGAGCCTCTCGCTCGTCGTTTCCTCGAAGCAGCCTATGACTCGTTCGATTTTCTCGCCGAGCATCCGCTGATCGGCCGTGTCCGCCCCGAATTCGCTCACCCCGGCCTCCGCTCGTGGCGCGTGCAAGGCTTCCGCAATCACCTCATCTTTTATCGCCCACTGGACGACCGCATCCAAATCTGGCGCGTCCTCCACGGCTCCCGCGATCTCCACCAGCTCGTGAAGTGAGATGGTTCAGGAGGGGGATTATCCTGATCCCCTGGCCCAAGGGATCGAGACGATCCCTCTCCTTCACTTAAACACCCGCTTCAGCACCGCCTTCTCTTCCGGCGTCAGCGACTCACGCCACACCTGTTCCCCGCCCTGGCCGGCGTTTTGCACCGCGCCGGCCGCCTGCGGGCCTTTGGCCGTCTTGTCCACCTCGTGCTTGCCGTCTTGCAGCGCCAGCATGTTGCCCACCTGCGCGCGTGACAGGTCCGTGTTCGACACCGCCTCATTCTTGTTGGTGCCAAAATTGTTTTCCTCCTCGGAAAGCGTCAACGGTGCCGTGCCAGGCCCCCGAGTGATGCCGCCCTTGCCCGGACCTTCGCCCTGTTCTTTGAGCATGCCCAGCATCTCCGCCAGCTTGTCGTCCTCCCCTTCCCCATCACCGAGAAAGCCCGGGTTCTCGCACAGGCCGTTGCAGGTGCCCGCCTGCTTTTTCATCGACTCACGCAGTTGTTTCATCTGCGCCTCAGACAGGCTTTTCAAATTTTTCGGATCAATCCCGGCGAGCGCCTTCAACATCTCGGGATCAAGCTCCAGCGCGCCCGACTTCATGTCTGCCAGCGCCTGGTCAAAATCCTTCAGCAACTGCTCCTTCGCGGCGGGTGAAAGCTGCTCCGCATAATTTTGCAGCGCGTTCAGGCTGCGCTCCGCCGTCGTCAAATTTTGTCCCAGGCGCTGAATGTCACGCTGAAGCTGCTCCTTGAGCGTGTCCCCCGCATTGAGGCTCTCGTGGCTGAACCACTTCTCCGGCGGCTGGTCACGCAGCTCGGCGATCTTCTCCAGTTGCTCGTCTTTTTCCTCCTCCGTGACGATCTGCTCCTCCTGCAGCTTCTCCAGCCAGTTTTCCATCTGCCCCCAGGCCTGCGGCTCTACCACCGGTGCCGATGCTTCCGCGTCCTGCGCCACTGGCAGCCACAAGGCCAGCGCCACCGAGCCAAAAAACGCTGCGAACGGCCCGCCCACCGTCTGCCAGCGCCACCGCCAGCCATCATCGGCTTGTGCGATAACCGCAGGCCACATCCCGCGCCCCGCCGCTGCCGTGCTCAGCGCATTGTGCAACCGCAGTTCCGACTCCAGCCGCACCAGCGCCTGCGCCGACGAGATAAACTGCCGCCGCGCCATCCACCAGCCCGCGATCAGCAGCGCCACCAAACCACCCGCC
Source organism: Verrucomicrobiaceae bacterium (assembly GCA_964201265.1). Taxonomy (GTDB): domain Bacteria; phylum Verrucomicrobiota; class Verrucomicrobiia; order Verrucomicrobiales; family Verrucomicrobiaceae; genus Prosthecobacter. Next base: position 604 of record CAXNGR010000273.1, on the reverse strand, counting down.
GCCCACGACCATGCGCGGGTCGCATCAAGCACCATGCCACTCGAACGCAGCAGAAAAATCACTGCAAAACCCGCTACGCCCGCGATCACCAGCAGCGGCATCGCCCGCGCCAGCCACCAGCCGAGATTGACCTTGGTTCGCGTCCGGCCCGCCAGACGCCGCCAAGCGACGGAAAGATACGCTTGATCTGTCATGCCCGGATTCATAACGGATCACACCGCAGATGACGAGAACAATCATTCCCGCAAAACGGCGAAGCGCTTCCAAACAGTTCGGAGTCCCGCCTTCAGGCGGCAGCGCGTGAAATCCCCCCACGTTCACATTCCCGGCAGCATTGAATACCGGGCATTCTTTTCGGTGTGAATTGTGAGGCGAACGTCGATGCCTGGCACCCTCCACCGGGGGGCGAACCTCCGATTCAGGGTTGAAGGTTCTAACCACGATGGTCATTTGGACTCGGGGCGGGTAGCCGGTTGTCCACCACAGTTTTGTTCTGCTTTTGGTGATTTCCAGCGACCGGCTTCGAAAGATAATACCAAGTCTCTAACCCGTAGCTCCTCGTGGCGCGATCCCGGAAGGAAGCGAGAAACAAAGTAAGCAATAA
>CAXNGR010000272.1:0-6007 GCA_964201265.1 Verrucomicrobiaceae bacterium | reverse complement strand
GGATGCGCACGGTGCGTGGCTGCGGTGGGGCGATGAAGATGCGGTTGTCGAAGTCGTGCGTGTCGCCAGTGAGGGTGAGCGTGGTGGCGTTGGTGGAATTCGGCGGCGCGGTGAGGATGCGGGAGGCTCCGGGCGGGATCTGCGCGGTGATGGCGTCGGATTTCGGGGCGTTTTGCCAGGCTAGGGTAAAGTCGCGGAGGGCGGAGTCACGGGTGTTGGAGAGACGGATGCGGACGAGGGCGTCCGCGCTCCGGTCGTCTTCGCGAGCGGCGAGGGCGATGGAGAGATTGTCGTTCGTGGCGGGATCGAGGCGATGGACGCTGAGGGTGAGTTCAGCAGGCCAGGCGATGGTGCGGAGGGCGTCGAGCTTGGTGCCTTCTTGGAGATCGGAGATGAGATGGATGCGTTTTTTGAGTGTGGTGGTGCTGGAGTCAAAGCTCGGCACGGCGGCGATGAGAGCGCGGTCGAGTTGCGTGGCGTTCCAGGTGGGCGAAAGGGCTGCGAGACGGGTTTGGATGGCCGTGAGGCGATTCGCGGGTGTGTTGCGATCTTCTTCGAAACTCCACAGCGGAGTGAGTTCGCGATCAAAGACGGCGAGCGCGATGCGGTCAGTGAGTTTGGCGGCTTTGAGCTGCTTTTCGGCTTCGGCGATGGCTTGTTTCCAAAGATCGGCACGGCGCATGGAGGCGCTGCGGTCGAGGAGGATGAGCGTGGCGCTGTTGGGCGATGCGGTGGCGGTGGACTCGCTTTGGATGAAGGGCCGCGAGAACATGAGTGCGAGCAGGATGAGCGCGAGGCAACGCAGCAGAAGCAGGAGCCAGTTTTCGAGACGACGTTTGCTGACGGGCACGGGCGTCTGCGCATCGAGAAAGAGCAGCGAGCTGAACTCCACGCGATCCTGCGGCGGACGACGACGCAGGTGCAGCAGGATCGGCGCGATGATCGCAGCGGCACCGGCGAGGTAGAGTGGGAAGAGCCAGTTCATGAGGATGCTTGGGTTCGTCCTCGTTCTCGTCCTCGTTCTCGTCCTCGTTCTCGTCCTCCTACTCGAACTCGTCCTCGATCATTTGGATGTGATGGCATACGGCGTGTGCGAGAAAGAATGGAAGAACTGAGAATGGAGGAACTGAAAACTGCAAATGGAGTGAGGCGGGGCGAGCTGGTGGTTTGGTTGATTTGAGGTGTGGCGGCGTGGCAGAATCGAGGACGAGTTCGAGTAGGAGGACGAGTAGGATTAAGCTGCCGCGATGCGCTTGGATGCCTTCTTGCGCTGACGAGCGCTGAGGAAGTCGAAGAGGACTTCTTCGAGCGGCCTGTCGGTGGGGCAGAAGTGGTATTCGACGTTGTGGCGGTCAGCGGCGGCTTGAATCGTGTCACGATGAGCCTGCAGCCGCTTGAGGTAGGTCTCGCGGGCGATTTGAGGGTCGATGAAGCGCTCAGCACCCGTCTCGGCATCGCGGAAGTGGGCGGACTTTTCGAAGGTGAAGTCGATCTCTGCGCGGTCCATGAGATGGAAGATCACGAGGTCGTGGCCCATCGCGCCGAGGAGGGCGAGTTGCTTCTCCAAGTGCTCAATGGGCGCGAGGAGATCGGTGATGAGGCAGATCATGCCGCGTTTGCGCAGCAGATCGGCCAACTGGCCGACGGAGAGATCAAGCGAGGTGCCTGCGGCCTTCGCGGGGCGTTCCAACTCGGTGATGATGCGGCGCAGATGGCCGGGGCGATTGCGCGGCGGCAGATGCTCCTCAATGCCATCGGCAAAGGTGGTCAGTCCGGCCGCATCGCCCTGCTTCATGAGGAAGGATGCGAGCGTGGCCGCCAGCGTGGCCGCGTAATCCGCCTTCGTGAAGCTCTGCGAGCCGTACTTCATCGACTTGCTGTGATCGATGACGAGCTGGCAGCGCAGATTCGTCTCATCCTCGAATTTCTTGATGTAGGTGCGGTCGCTGCGTGCCAGCACTTTCCAGTCGATGTAACGTGGATCATCACCTTGGACGTAGGCGCGGTATTCGCTGAACTCGACGGAGAAGCCGTGATACGGACTGCGATGCATGCCTTTCCACAAGCCCTCGACGACGACCTTCGCCCGGAGTTCGAGCGATTTGATGCGCATGAGCGCGGCTGGGTCGAGGAAAGTCGCTTGTGAACTGCGTGAAGGAGTTTGAACAGGATTCACAGGTTGATGTGGAATTTGAAAGTGAATAAACTCCTGCGTTCAAGGCCCGGCTTGATAAAACGCATCAAGCTCACGCTTGAGTTTCAAGTAATGTAAGAGGTCCAAATACTCGCGAAGAAAAAAGAACAGACACACACAACCAAGCAGGCCGCCGAAAATCGCGATTTGCTTGGAACAAGCGGCAATGGCGACACCGCACAAAACAACCTCCGTCAGATAAAGCATACAACGCGACCCTGGATAAAGCGTCGCGCTTCCGAAAACTTCCGCCAGCCAGAAGCAGAAAACAACGCACAAGCATGCCATTGCAAAAACATTGGGGACTTTGGGGAGCTTGCAGTGCAGATTCATGCGAATGAGAGCGAATGGACCGTGGAAAGTGGAACTCATGGATTTCAAGAAAATGCCTCGATGCGGTCTGAATAGACGCAGATGAGCTTGTTCACCGGGAGCAGCGCCTCAATGCGGGGCCAGACGGAAGCCAGAAAGGAATGAAAGTCAGCACGCCTCAGGTTGCCGAAACGAAGATGCACGATCCATGGCGGTGGCGATGAAACCAGGATGCGGTCGGAGAAGTCGGTGTCTTTGGTGACGATGACGAGCCTGTTGGAGGCGGCGATCTGCCAGAGCTGGGAGTCGGTGGGATTGCTGCCGAAGTCCAGTGCGTGAGACACAGGCAGCGCAGGGGTGAAGGTCAGCCGCGAGGGCAGGTTTTCATCCAGCAGGAAGCCTTTCACGACAATGCAGCAAAGTGGAAGTGGTTGGACATGAGGCGTGAAACCCAGCCGAGGCAGGCGTTGACGTCCTCTTTGGTCAACGAGGGGTATTCCTCCAATACATCCGCCACGCTGTCACCAGCGGCGAGGAACTCCAAAACAGTCTGAACGGTGATCCGCGTGCCTTTCACGACCGGACGTCCGTTGCAAATTTGCGGGTCGATGATGATGCGCTCAGTCATGGGGTGAGTTTATGGGTTGACGGAAGATTGGCAATCGCAGCTTTCCACGCCTTGGCGACGACCTTCGCGCGGAGTTCGAGCAATTTTATGCGTATCAGCGCGGCGGGTCCGAGGAAGGATGCCTGTGAGCTTCGAGCGGATGCAGGGATGGGGTTCACAGAATTTGTTGCTCAGTTTTTTGTGTCAAAGCCACAAGTATCCAGACAAGGCATCGAGAAATTCACAATCGCAATGCTGGTTGATATAATAGATCTGGGCGGAACACTCTTGGGCAAGTTGGAACGCGAATATGCACCAAGACAACCCACCAAAAATCGCAACCTGTCTGGACTTCGCATTTGAGGCCACCATACTCAAACAAACGAGCACTAGATAGAGTGAACCTCGTTGGCCTGGATAGACCCTAGTGCTTCTGACTTGATCCCCCAACCACAAGAAGAAGACCATAAACAAGCACACTTTCGCAAGCGCGTCGGGAGTCTTGGGGAGCTTGTAGCAAAGGTTGAAATGCATTGCTGTTCCGTTCCACTGTTCTCAAGCCTTCACCGTCTCCAGCAGCTTCGCGATGACCTTCTCCACCGTCACGCCTTCGGCTTCGGCCTTGTAGTTCACGAGGATGCGGTGGCGGAGGACGGGGAGGTCCATGGCGCGGATGTCGTCGGCGGTGACGTGGGTGCGGTTGTGGAGGAGGCAGCGGGTTTTGGCACCGAGGACGAGGTTTTGGCTGGCGCGGGTGCCAGCGCCCCAACTGACCCATTGGTTGATGAAGTCGGGCACGCCATCGCGGCCGGGACGGGAGGCCGCAGAGATGCGGACGGCGTAGCGGGCGACGTCTTCGGCGATGGGGACTTTGCGAACGACTTGCTGGAAGGCGAGGAGTTGCTCGCCGGTGAAGAGATGCTGCACAGGCTCGCCTTTGCCGCTGGTGGTGCGGGTGACGACGGTGACTTCATCGTCCTCGCTGAGGTAGTCGATGACGATGTTGAGCATGAAGCGGTCGAGCTGGGCCTCGGGGAGCGGGTAGGTGCCTTCCTGCTCAATGGGATTCTGCGTGGCGAGCACGAAGAAGGGCTCAGGCAGGTGCATGGTCTTGCCATTCACGGTGACTTGATGTTCCTGCATGGCTTCGAGCAAGGCTGCCTGCGTTTTGGGCGGTGTGCGGTTGATTTCGTCGGCCAGGATCATGTTCGCGAAGACGGGGCCGCGACTGAAGACGAGTTTGCGGCCTTCGGGGCTGTCTTCGAGGATTTCAGTGCCGGTGATGTCGGAGGGCATCAAATCCGGCGTGAACTGGATGCGCTGAAAGCTGAGGTGACAGACATCGGCGACGGTTTTGATCAGCAGCGTCTTCGCGAGGCCCGGTGCGCCGGTGATGAGGCAGTGGCCGCCGCTGAGCAGGGCGATAAGCATTTCATCAATGACGTGCAACTGGCCGACAATGACCTTTCCGACCTCGGTAAAGAGCCGCTGACGTGCGGTGGCGAGCAGTTCGACGATCTGGCGTTCGGTGAGAGGGGCGGAAGACGGCGGAAGGTCGGGAGAGGCGCTCATGAGTGCCCTATCAAACAGCGGCGAGGGTGCCAAGTTTTCATCTCATGCGGAATGAGATCGGCAGGCTCGAACCATTTTCAGTTCTTCCATCGCTGTGGCTTCGAAAGCGCTCCAGGCATGGAAGAACTGAGAATGGCGGGACTGGGAATGGAAAATGGGACGGAATGCCCGCTTACCGCGCGTAGGCAGGCTCGGGCTCCCAAGTCTTCTCGCCGTGGCCGACGCCGATGAGTTCGGCATCCTCTTCCTCCTCGGTCTGTTCGAGAAGCGGGGCGAAGCGCTCGGAGCGGAAGCCGAGTTCCTGCTTCACACTGGAGTGCGGATCGTCGGGATTGTGGAGTTCCTTGAGCAGGAGGAGGAGATCGAACTGGGCGTCGGCCAGCTTAATCTCGGCGTCGTCGGTGACGGTGAACTTGGGGTTCGAGCGTCCGGCACGCAGGGCGCGCACGGTGTAGATCTGATCCTTCTTGGGCAGGGACTTGTAGAGGTCGAAGACCCAGGGATCGAATTGATCTTCGATGCAGACAACTTGCTGGCCGGTTTTGAACATGCGGGCGATATAGCGTCCTCTTGCGCGATGGCAAGAGATTGACAGAGCACCGGGGTTTGATCGTATGCTGCGGTCACCATGAAATTGATCCGTCTGACCGCCTGCCTGCTGTTTTCGCTGTCTTTGAGCCTTCACGCGGAGGTGAAATCCATCCGGGAGAGCATGGAGGCGCTGGTGAAGGATGGATCGCTCTCGGGATCGGTGACGTTGCTGTGGCGTGATGGCAAAATCGTGAGCGAGGAAGCCGTCGGCCTCCAAGATCTCGAAACGAAGACGCCGATGGCGAAGGATAGCCTTTTCTGGATCGCGTCGATGACCAAGCCGATCACGGCGCTGGCGGTGATGATGCTGCAAGACGAAGGCAAGCTGAGCATCGACGATCCGGTGATGAAGCATCTGCCGGAGTTCAAAGGACAGATGCTGATCAAGGAGAAGACGGCGGATCAAACGGTGCTGGTGAAGCCAGTGCGACCGATCACGATCAAGGACCTGCTCACGCACACGAGTGGACTGGTGGGCAATTCACCGCTGGATGGCGACGCGCTGGACGTGCTGAATTTGAAGGAGGCGGCGATCACCTACGCGCTGTCGCCGCTGCAATTTGAGCCGGGATCGAAGTGGTCCTACTGCAATCCGGGCATCAACACGCTGGGCCGCATCGTGGAAGTCGTGAGCGGCGAGGAATACGCGAAGTTTTTGGAGAAACGCCTCTTCAAGCCGCTGGGCATGCGCGAGACGACGTTCTGGCCGAGCAAGAAGCAACTCGCACGCC
>CAXNGR010000271.1:0-6013 GCA_964201265.1 Verrucomicrobiaceae bacterium | reverse complement strand
CGGTCCGCTCTCGCGTCGCAGCTTCATGCAATTTGGTTTGACCGGCATGGCGACGCTGAGCTGGCCCGGCCTGCTCAAATTGCGCGCGGCGAACGCGGCGCTGCCGAAAAGCGAGCGTAAATCCATCATCATGGTCTGGCTGCCGGGCGGACAATCGCATATCGACACCTATGATCCGAAGCCGGACGCGAGCAGTGAGTATCGTGGTCCGTTCAAGACGATCAGCACGAAGATTCCAGGCACGCATTTCACCGAGTTGCTACCGATGAGCGCAAAGATCGCGGACAAGTTCACCGTGCTGCGCTCGATGAACCAAACCGCAGGTGGTCACCCGGCAGGCACGATGCAGATGTTTTCCGGTGACAAAGACACTCGTGATAAACCCAAGCCAAGACTCCCAGACTGGATGTCCGTGGTGCATTACCTGCGTGCCAAGGAAGGTGGACGCACCAACCCGCTGCCAAATTACATCGGAGTGCCTGCGGCATCGGGTGAATACTCCAGCCCTGCCTATCTCGGTGATGCCTACGCGCCTTTTGCGGTGAGCGATGATCCAAACCGTCCGAACTTCCAAGTGCCGAACATCGGTCTGGCTGACGAGTCGGAAAATCGCCGTCTCAGCGACCGCATCGTTCTCCGCAAGAGCCTCGACAAGATGGAGCGTGCCTTTGACCGCGAGGGCGAGCTCGGCGCACTGGATGAATTTGAATCCCAGGCAGCCACGCTGCTCACCAATCCACAGACACGTGATGCCTTTGACCTCAGCAAGGAAGATCCGACGACGCGTGATCGCTATGGCCGGAATCGCTGGGGCCAGCAGTTGCTTCTTGCGCGTCGTCTCGTCGAGTCGGGCGTCGAAATCATCACCAGCAGCCTCAGTGGCCCACTCTGCGGACGAGTGAACAACTGGGACGACCACGCGGTGAATCAGCATCAGTTTGAAGCGCTGCGCTTCCGCATGCCGACCTATGATCGCTGCGTATCTGCACTCATTGAGGACATCTACGCGCGCGGGCTCGACAAGAAGGTGCTCGTCGTCGTCACAGGCGAGTTTGGCCGCACGCCGAAGATCAGCTTTGATCGCAGCACTGGCGCGGGCGATGCCAGCGGCCCCACTGGCACGCTGCAACCCGGCCGCGACCACTGGCCACGCGCCTTCACCAACATCTGGGCCGGCGGCGGTATCCAGACCGGCGGTGTCATCGGCGCCAGCGACAAACGAGGCGAAGACGTGGTCGAGCGCCCCTGCAACGCGAGCGACTTCCTCGCCACGATTTACCACCACCTCGGCATCGACTACGGCAAGGTCACGCTCAATGACCTCAATGGCCGCCCGGTCCACATCGTGGAGAACGGACGCGCCATTCCTGAGCTGATCGCTTGATGAGTTGCGGCGTTTGAGCGCGTAGAAGAGCGATGCAAATCCACCTGGCTCTTCTTCTGTGTACTTCATTCATCCTTCATTCCGCTAGCGCGGAAGAGATCAAAGACGGCCAGTTTGCCGTGACCTCGAATCTGAAAGCTGGCGTCGCGAAAATCGACATCACGCCGCCAGATGCCATGGCAGTCAAGATCGTGGGGCATGTGCGGCAGGTCTCTGGCGTGCGCGATCCGCTCCGGGCGGGTGTTTTGATCCTCGACGATGGCGAAACGAAGGCCGCCATCGTCACGCTGGACACCATCGGCGCGTGGGAGGACATGGTGCGTGATGTGCGGGCGAAGATCGAGACCGAGACCAGCGTGCCCGCAGCCAACATCCTCGTCGCGGCCTCGCACAACCATTCTGGCCCCGGCTACGTCGAAAACATGCGCTGGGCGGCCGATTTGATCAAAAAACTCGGCGCGGCGGCCAAACAAGCCGCCGACAGCATGAAACCGGTGAACATCGGTTACTGCGAAGAGCGCATCAGCTTCGGCATCAACCGCCGCAAAACCTACGACGGACGTGCAGTGGTCAGTTTGAACCCTGACGGGCCGAATGATCCACGCGTGAAGGTCCTGCGCTTCGACGACGGTGCCACACTCACGCCGTTGGCCGTGATCATGCACGCCGTTTGCCATCCGTGTTTCTTCACCTGGGGGGACAAAGGCTCGCAGCCCTATCCGAAGGGCTATCCGAAGATGAGCGCCGATTTTCCGGGCGAGGCGCAGACCTTTGTCGAGATGTGTTATGCGAACAAGACGAGCGCCCTGTTCATGCAAGGCTGTGCGGGCGATATCCGGCCCAATCTGCCGGGTTATCCGTATCGCTGCGCGGATGAAGCGGACATCCAGTGGGCGGGCCGCGATCTCGGGGGTGCCGTTGCGCGTGCGGCGGCCTTCAGCCTGACACGAGAGCAATTGCGCAAACGCGAAACCTTCTACTCCATTCGCGTCGCCAGCGAGGTCGTTGAGCTTCCCGGCAAAGAAGGGCCTGTGCGAGCTGAACTCATGGCAATGAAGATCGGCCCCTTTTTACTGCTCACGATGCCTGGCGAGCCGATGGTCGAATACGGCTTCAAACTCGAAAAGGCCATCGCCGACCGTGCCACGCCCATCATCGTCGGCTACGCAAACGGCAACATCGGTTACATCGCCACCGCCGAGGCGCACACTGTCGGGGGCTACGAACCCAACCGTTCCATCCTCAAACCCGAAGCTGAGGCCGTTATCCTGAAACAACTCGGCGCTCTCGCCGACCGCGTCGTGGGCGATGTCTTTGAGAGCTTCTCGAAGCACCCGAAGGACATGCAGAAGCGAGAAACCGAGGAAAAAGCTCGGCTTCAGTCCGCACCAACGGCCAAACCTTAATTCTCTTCATCACCATGACCCACCCGCTCGTCTCCTACCCCCAACTTCCCGACACACCCACCTCCCATCTGCCTTTCAGCCCATGCGTGGTCGTGGGAGATCTGATTTTCGTCTCCGGCCAGGCCTCTGTCGATCAGGCTGGCAACATCGTGAGCGACACCTTTGAAGGCGAGTTTCGCCGCAGCATCGAAAACGTGCGCAAGGTGCTCGAAGCCGCCGGCAGTGATCTCGCGCATGTGGTGCAGACACGAAACTACGTCCGCGATGCCGAGGACGTGGCGCTCTACAACCAGCTCTACCGCGAATACTTCCCGCAGCCCTCGCCGGCGCGCACCACCATCACGAACTGCCTGCCGCCCTCGCTCAAATACGAGGTCGAGGCCGTCGCCGTGCGCAAACCTGCTTAATGACTTCCATGAACAACGACGAAGCCGCCCGCAGAGCCTACTGGACCGAACAAATGGAACAAGGCTATGCCATCGTGCAGAAGCTCATTGAATTCCCGGTGAACGAATGCGGCGAGCGCTTCGCCTCCATTCCTGACGCTGCCTCAGCAGCGAAGGTGGAAATGCAGTTCTCCACGAGCAAGATCGCGGGCGATCTGGATCGCGTTTACTTCCTGCGCGAGAGCCTCGTGCGCGATGTCATCACCATCGGCCGCGAGATGAACGAGCGCGGCTGGATTCTGAAGATCGAAGACGGCTTCCGCTCGCTCGACATGCAGCGCCAGCTCGTGCGCAAGCCTTCTGTCTTCGACACCGTGCTCAAGAAGACCATGTGGGAGCTCGGGGGCCAGATTCCGACGCCTGAGATGATGTTCCGCCGAGCCATCGTGCTGACGGCGAACATGCCGAAGATCGGCGCGCACATGTCCGGCTCCGCCATCGACATCTCCGTCTTTCGTCGCGACGACGGCACCGAGGTCTGGCGTGGTTACCCGTATCTCGAAATGAGCGAATGCACACCGATGCGCTCGCCCTTTGTCGCACCGGAGCATGTCGCCACACGCCTGGAAATCTGCGCGATGATGGAGAAGCACGGCTTCATCCACTTCCCCTTCGAGTTCTGGCACTTCGACAAGGATGACGCAGGGATGCACATCCTCACCGGCAATCCCGCGCCTTGCCGCTTCGGCCCGGTGAACTGGGACCCGCGCACCAATGAGGTCACACCCGTCGAAAACCCGCTCACGCTCCTCAATCCGTTGTCCGTGATCGAACAAGAAATCGCCGCCGCTCTCGAACGCGCCAAAGCCCAGTAATCTCATGAAACGTCTTCTCTTTCTCCTCCCAATCGCTGCCTTCGCTCAATCCGGCCCGCCGCCCAAAGCGCCTGATGTCCCGAAGGATCTGCCGCCGCAGATCGAAACGTTGCAACCCGGCGTCAAACTCACGCTGCTGGCCGAACATCCAGATCTCGTCACGCCGACGGGCATTGATGTGGATGAGAAGGGCAACATCTGGCTGGCTTCCTGCCACACGCATTTTCGTCCGCAGGGCTATGTGGGGCCTGAGCACGATGAGATCGTGGTCTTTGATGCCAACGGCAAGAACCGTCGTGTGTTTTATGACAAGACCGACGCCACGATGCATGTCGAGTGTGGCCCCGATGGCTGGATCTACCTCGCGGAGCGCGATCGCATCCTGCGCGTGAGGGACACGAATGGCGATGGCGTCGGCGATTTGGAAGAGAACCTAGCGACGATGAACACGCTCGCGGATTACCCGCACAACGGCCTCAGCGGCATGGCCTGGCATCCTGATGGCGGCCTCGTCTTCTCGCTCGGCGAGAACTTCGGCAAAGACTGGACCATCACTGGCACCGACGGCACGAAAGTGAGCGGACGCGGTGAAGGCGGCGTTTTTCGTTGCACTGCCGATGGCAAAGGCCTGCGCCGCATCGCACGTGGCTTCTGGAATCCCTTCGGACTGCTCGTGCGCAATGATGGCGAGATCTTCGCCGCTGAAAACGATCCCGGCAGCCGTCCGCCGTGCCGTTTGCTCAATGTCGTGGAAGGAGCCGACTACGGCTTCCAATGGGTGTATGGCAGTGCGCCGGTGCATCCGTTTGTCGCGTGGAATGGTGAATTGCGTGGTACACTGGGCATGGTTCATCCGAGTGGCGAAGGCCCCTGCGCGGTCGTCGAACTCGGCGGCGGCGTGATGATCCCGAGTTGGAGCGATCACAGCATCGACTACTTCCCGCTCACGCGAAAAGGCGCGGGCTACACCTCCGAGCGCATCCCGCTCGTGCGCGGCAGCGACTTCTTCCGCCCCACCTGCATGGCCGTCGGCCCCGACGGTGCGTTCTACATGAACGACTGGGTGTTCAGCTCGTATCCGATTCACGGTCGTGGCCGCCTGTGGAAGGTGGAGATCGACCCATCGAAAGCGAACTGGATCAAAACCACGTCTGACCCGCTCAACGATGACGCGCGTCTCGCCCAAGAACTGCGCGAAGGCAAAGCGAAGCTCCCCACGCAAAAGCTGCTCGAACTCGCCCGTGGTGGTGACTCTTATCTCTCCGACGCGGCCTTGACCGCTCTCGCTCGCCTCCCATGGACCGTCGCTGAACTCAAAAAACTCCCGGCAACGGATCGCGTCTGGGCCTTCGTCGCGCTGCGTCGCGCCGATTTGAACGACGAAAAGTGGGTGCGGGCCTTTGTGGCCGAAACCGATCCCGAATTGCGCTTCGAGTGCCTCCGCTGGATCGCCGACGCCGTTTTGACCAAGTTCATGCCCGAAGTCGAAGCGATGCTTTCCGATCCCACACTCGACTTCCGTCTCTTTGAGGCCGTTCTCGCCACTTGGAACACCCTGCGCGGTGAACCCGGCGCGGGAGTGACCAATCCCGAGGTGCTCGTCGAACGCATCACGAATCCGAAAACGCCCGCACGCCTCAAAGGCTACGCGCTGCGGCTTGTTCCTGCCACGCACAAGGCGCTCACCGTGCCGTTGCTGAACGAACTCCTCGCCGAAGGCGATGACGTGCTCACGCTCGAAGTCGTGCGCACGCTCGCCGCCCGCAAAGCCTCCGCAGAAATCGCCGCCGATGAAAAACGCAGCCCGCAGCTCCGCGCGGAGGCCATTCTCGGCGTCGAAGACACTGCCTTGCTGCAAAAGCTCGCCAAGAGTGACAACCCCACCATCCGCGATGAAGCCCGTCGTGGCCTGCGCTTCACCGAGCACGACAAGTCCTTCACCATGAGCACCGCTCGTCCCGC
>CAXNGR010000270.1:0-6020 GCA_964201265.1 Verrucomicrobiaceae bacterium | reverse complement strand
GTATCTCTTTGAACGTTTGCTTGCCTCCCACGACTCGCAGAGACGGAACCCCGTTGGGGTTCGGCACTGAGAACCATTGCGTGCGGATTCATTTCCAGGGGAGCGCTCGCCAGGGCTCGGCACCCCTTCGCTCTGTTACGGAAGGCCGGTGGCCTTCTACAGAAAGTAATCGGCAGCAGAATGGGGACAGCAGAAGATAAAACCATTCTGCTGTCCCCATTGTGCTGTCTGACAGGGGTTCCCAAGGTCTTTCCTGCGACGGATGCTCGGCATGAAGGGCGCAGGTTCATACTCAAGTGCCCGGCGGGCGGAAAAACAGCGGCGGATGCACCCAGGTTTCAGCGCTGGCCTGCTGCATGACGCTGCCTTCCAGCCATTCCGCCGTCACACGCACCTCAAACAAGTCGTTCAACAGGACGCCATCCTGGTTGGTCAGCTCCAATTTCGTGCGCTTCACTGTGTAGGTGACATCGCCCTCCTTGACCTGCGCTTCCTCCTTGGGATCTGGCAGCCGTGTGTACTCGATGAGCAGCGAGCGCATGCGCTCCTGCACCTCCGCCTCCCGGCGCATTAGCAGCGTGGTGCCACCAAGCTGATGCACGGCCTCCACCAGCGCCACGACGGCCATGCTGAACACCATCAGCGCTAGCAGCGTCTCCAGCAGAGTGAATCCGCGCTTCCTCACAGGCTTTCCTCCGTTTCGGCGAAGCCGCCAGTGAGCGGATCAAGCGTAGCACTGACCCAGGCCGCGCCCTTCTGCCAGCGCAAGGTCAGCGGCTCGCACAATCCGCCGGGACGTAGCAACAGCCGTTGTCCGTCGGCGGAGATAAATTCCTCGGCCCCGGCGCGGCGCAGGCTCAGTTTGGCCCCCTGGTCCAGCGCCTCCAGATTCACGACCTGCGGTTGGGTAGTCGCTAAGGTTCGCGTCACCGCCTGCATGAACACGCCTTCCGCGTCATGCGCCACTTTCCGCAATTCATGCTCTTCGGTGAGCTGCGCCACGGCACTCGCGCCGACGCCGATGATGAGCGCCGCGATGACGAGCACCACGATCATCTCCAGCAGCGTGAAACCGGCGGCGCGTCGTTGCATGGCGGATCACCAGTTGCCGATGTCGTCCTCGGTGTTTTCCAAGCCATCTGGCCCGAGCGAAAACACGTCGTAACCGCCCGGAGTGCGCTTGCCTGGGTTGCGATAGACGATTTTGCGGCCCCAGGGGTCGATCAAGCCGTCTGGCTTCATGTTCGAACTCCAGCGGCGTGGTTTCGGTTCGGCGGTGGGACGTGTGACCAGCGCCTCCAGCCCCTGCTCCTGCGTGGGATAAATGAGGTTGCTGATCTTATAGTTGATCAGCGCAGATTCGAGAGCCTTGATCTTGCCGCTGGTGGTCACCTGCTGCGCGTTTCCCTCAATGCCCTGGACCATGACGGCCACGCTGCCAAGGATGAGCGCGATGATGAGCAGCACGACCATCATTTCGAGGAGCGTGAACGCCTTGGGCCGTGAGTTGAAAGTGCGGATGTGTTTCATGCGATAGGTTGGTTAACGATTGAGCTGGCTGAGGGTGGAAAAGACGATGTTCACCATGCTCCAGACGAGGCCGCCGACAAGTCCAGCCATGAACAGGAGCAGAATCGGCTGGATCAGCGCGGTGACGCGATCAATGACACGGGTGAGCTGCGTGTCCATGCGCGCGGCGGCCTTGCCGAGCACCACGGCGAGATCGCCGGTGTCCTCGCCGATGCGGATGACATCAATGGCCTGCGATCCGAGCACGGCGGTCTTTTTCATCGCACCGCTGAGCGAGGAGCCTTCCTGCACCATCGCCTCCGCCTGCGTGAGCGCTTTTTTGATGTGCTGATTGGTCACCGCCCGACGCACCAGTTCCAGCGCGGGCAGCAGCGGTACGCCGCCACGCAGCAGACTGCCGAGCGTCTCGAAGAACTGCAGCTCAAATCGCGCGCGGTTGATGTCGCGGATGCCGGGCATGCTGATCATGAAACGGTGCCAGCCGGAGACAAACGCCGGTGTCTGGCGCACCGCAAAAAGAATCATGAAGACAAGAGCCAGGAAGATCAGGATGGCCCACCAGTAGCCGTTGATGAAGGCGGAGAGCGCCAAGCTGGCCTTGATCATGAACGGAGGCTCCTTGCCCGTGCCGCTGAGCAGCGAGGCGAGTTTTGGCAGCAGATACGTCACCATGATGAGCGCCAGCGCCGCGCCAGAGACGATCAAAAACGCCGGATAGATCAACGCGCCGGTCACCTTGGCCTGCACGGCCTCCATCAGCCGCAGATGCCGCGCCTGGCGGTCCATGATCTCGTCCAAAGCGCCGCTGTTCTCACCGGCGGCGACCATGTTGCAGTACAATTCATCGAACGAATCCGAAACCTGCCGCAGCGCGGCGGAGAGCGGCACACCATCGCGCACGAGGTCGCGCACTCTCTTCGCCAGCGTGCCTAGTTTGGACGCGCTGCGGTTTTCCATGGCCTGCAATGCCTGCTCCACCTGCAAACCGGAGGCCAGAAGATCACCCATGTCCTCGGTGAAGCGGATCACATCGGCCTTATTGATATGCAGCGTCGTTTCAGTGGCGGCTTCGGCTTTTTTCTCGCGCTCGGCCGACTGCGACTGAATCGACCGCGCCTGCAAGCCACGCCGGGCGAGTAATCGAATCGCGTCACCACGATCCGCCGCCTCGATCGAGCCGTTTTTGACCGATCCGTCGGCAGACAGGGCTTGGAAGGCGAAGGCGGGCATCAGGCAAGCTCCTCACTGGTCACACGGGCGACTTCCTCAAGCGTGGTGATGCCTGCGAGCGCTTTTTGCAGGCCGTACTCGCGCATCGGGATGAAACCATCTTTTCGTGCCTGAATGTGCAGATCCGCCTCGGAGGCACGCTGGGAAACCATCGCCTGCATCGTCGCCGTCATGAGCGCGATCTCATACAAGGCCACACGTCCTGAGTAACCCGTGCCACGGCAGTGCTGGCAGCCGCCTTGCGTGGCGCGCCACACCGTTTTGCCCTTCGCCTCGGGAAAGCCGAGCTTGGTGAGTTCATCGCTTTTGTATTTCGCCGGAGTCTTGCACGACTCGCACAGCACGCGCACGAGCCGCTGCGCCAAGAAAGCACGCACCGAGGAGCTGACGAGGAAGGGCTTCACACCCATTTCAATCAAACGCGTGATGCCAGCGACGGCGTCATTCGTGTGCAGCGTGGAAAAGACCAAGTGACCGGTCAAAGAGGCACGCACGGCGATCTCCGCCGTCTCCAAGTCGCGAATTTCCCCGACCATGACCACGTTCGGGTCGCCACGCAGAATGCTGCGCAGGCCGCTGGCAAAGGTGAGGCCGATCTCGTTCTTCACCGGAATCTGCACGATGCCCGGCAGCTTGTTTTCCACCGGGTCTTCGATGGTGACGATGCGGCGATGCACGCTGTTGAGCTGCGAGAGGAAGGTGTAAAGCGTCGTCGATTTTCCCGAGCCCGTCGGCCCGGTGACGAGCACGATGCCGTTCGGCTTCGCCAGCAGCAGTTCGATGGTTTGGCGATGCGCCTCGTTGAGGCCAAGGCGGTCGAGCGTGAAGCGTTCCTGGCCGAGCAAGCGCAGGCTCATCGACTCGCCCTCGACACTCGGGATGCAGGCCACGCGCACGTCGATGGACTGTCCCTCGGCCTTCAAATGAATGCGTCCGTCCTGCGGCAGGCGTTTCTCGGCGATGTCGAGTTTGCTCATCACCTTGATGCGAGCGATCACCGAGGCCTGGAGCTGCTTGATGTTCTCCGGCACGGGAATCTCGTGCAGGAAGCCGTCGATGCGATAGCGGATGCGCAGGCTGTCCGGCTGCGGCTCCACATGGATGTCCGTGGCCTTCTGCGCCAGCGCCTCGCGGATGATTTGATTCACGAATTTCACAACGGAGGCGTCCTCATCCTCGTCGTCGATCACATTCGCCTCGTCACGCAGATGCAGCTCATCCGTGCCACCGCCACCGGCGGCAATGAGTGCATCGAAAGTCTCCGCGCCCACGCCGTAGAGCTGCTGCACCGCGTTGAGCAGCTCTCCACGCGGCGTGAGGCACCAGCGCACAGGAAGCTCCGACTGACGCGCCATAGCCTGCCGCGCCATCAGATCACACGGATCATGACAGGCCAGCACAAGGCGGTTGCGTGTGCTGTTGGCCTCATCGCGCTCAAAACCGACGGGAAACACCTGATGCCGCACCGCGAACCGCGCCGGGATCATGCGCTTTAGCTCCGCCATGTCATCCGCCTCGGGTTGCGGAGTCTCCAGCCACTTCCAGCCGAGGTCATCGGCCAGATGCCGCGTGAACACGCGCTCATCCACTGCGCCGCTTTCGATCAAAGCCAGCACCGGCGAGATGCCGCCCGCCGCAGCCATCGTCATCGCAGCCTGAACATCTGAATCATCGACACCGGCCGCACGGGCGCTGGATTGCAGGATGGAAATCATGATTGGGCAGAGGAAACAAAATGAAGCGAACGCCGGAGATTCCCGACCGTCAAGCAGGCGAATGATACAAGCCCGTCACCTGATCGCACCTGCTTTTTGCAGGTGCGGCGTGCTGTTCACGGGCGTGGAACGAACTGCCAAGTTCGTTCTCTGGCTATGCCTCTCTGATTGAGACCGAACTTGGAAGTTCGATCTGCTTTTTTCTGCGGCGTCAGCGCAGGATAAACGAGAATTTATTTTTGTCCCCATGGGGGATTTATGTGACCGGGCTATCCACCTGCATGGAAAACTCCTTTTCACGAATCTCCCAAGGCCCAGCGCATGATCCCATGACATCTTCCCTGTTCAAAGCTGCCCGCAGGATCCTGAGCACACGCCGCTGGCTCTGCCTCGGCCTGCTGCTGGTCACGCGGCTGAAGGCGCAGCAAGGGGTGCTGGATCTGACCACGCTGGCCAACTACGCCGCCCAGCCGGTGCCTACCTACATCAACGTCAACAAAGACAATACCTCGGCAGGCAACGCCATCACCAACCCCGGGGCCACACTCGGACGTGTGTTGTTTTATGACAAACGGCTCTCCCGAAACGACACCGTCTCCTGCTCCTCCTGCCATCAGCAAAGCGCAGCATTTGGAGACACCGCCACCGCCAGCACTGGCGTGAACGGCACCACAGGTCGGCACTCCATGCGCCTGATCAACGCGCGCTTCGCCACTGAGTCCCGCTTCTTTTGGGATGAACGAGCCGCCACCCTGGAGGCCCAGACCACCCAGCCCATTCAAGATCATGTGGAGATGGGCTTCAGCGGTGCCAACGGCGACCCTGCCTTTGCCGCCCTCGTCACCAAGCTCTCCGCCATTGAGGAATACCGCGTGCTCTTCGCGCTGATGTATGGCGACGCCACGATCACCGAGACACGTGTGCAGAACGCCCTGGCGCAGTTTGTCCGCAGTATTCAGTCGTTTGATTCCCGCTATGATCTAGGCCGCGCTCAGGTGGCGGCGGACAATGTCAACTTTCCCAACTTCAGCGCCTCGGAAAACACCGGCAAGCAGCTCTTCCTCGCACCACCGAACCAGGGCGGCGCAGGCTGCGCTGGGTGTCATCGTGCGCCGGAGTTCGACATTGATCCCAACAGCCGGAACAACGGCGTCACCACCAAGATCGGCGGCGGCACGGACCTGACCAACGTCCGCTCTCCCAGTCTGCGTGATCTCGAAGGGCCAGGCGGCACTCTGAACGGCGGCATGATGCACGACGGCAGCTTCAACAGCCTGCTCAGCGTCATCAACCACTACGCCGCCATCCCTGGCGACAACACCAACCTCGACAACCGCCTGCGCCGCCCCGGCGGCAATGTGCAGGTGCTCAATCTCACCACTCAGCAGCGCAACGACCTCGTCGCCTTCCTCCGCACGCTCACCGGCAGTGCCGTTTACATGGATCCCAAGTGGTCCAGCCCCTTCAATGCCAACGGTGAGCTGGATCTCATCATCATCTCCTCCAGCGACATCACCTTCCAGTCCAAAGGCGACAGCACCGCGA
>CAXNGR010000269.1:0-6043 GCA_964201265.1 Verrucomicrobiaceae bacterium | reverse complement strand
ATCTTCATGCACCTCTGGCAGGGCGAAAACATCCCGACCTCCGGCTGCACGGCGATGAGCGAGCCGCATCTGCGCCAAGTCCTCACCTGGCTCGATCCCGCCGCCGATCCACGGCTGGTGCAGCTTGTTGCACCGCGCTGAGAACGCTTGGCCGTGAAAATGCAAACTGACCACAGAGACACGAAGAGCACAGAGGCCAGAGCAAGCAGTCTCGGTCGCACCAGATGGTCAGAGTGAATTCTGCTTCATACTCTGTGTACTTCGTGTCTCTGTGGTCAACCAACTGCATCGACACGCTCAGCGCCAGGACGCGGACCACTGCTTCGCGAAGTACGTCAGAATCATGTCCGCTCCCGCACGGCGGATGCCGATGAGTGATTCGTGGACGATCTTCGCTTCATCGAGCCAGCCAGCGGCAGAAGCCGATTTGATCATCAAATACTCCCCGCTGACCTGATAGGCGGCGATGGGCAAGGTCGTGGCCGCGCGAATGTTCGCGATGATGTCGAGATACGGACCCGCAGGCTTCACCATGAGGATGTCGGCACCTTCGGCTTCATCCAGCGCGGCTTCACGCAAAGCTTCACGCGCGTTCGCCGGGTCCATCTGATACGTTTTCTTGTCTCCAGCCTTCGGGGCGGAGTCCAAGGCACCGCGAAACGGCCCGTAGTAGGCGCTGGCATACTTGGCCGTGTAACTCATGATCGAAACGGCCTGAAACCCTGCCGCATCGAGCGCATCACGCAGCGCGGCCACTCGGCCGTCCATCATGTCGCTCGGCGAGACCATGTCCGCCCCCGCACGCGCATGGCAGAGCGCCTGCTGCTGCAACACAGCCACGGTTTCGTCATTCAAGATGCGACCGTCATCGGCCACGAGGCCGTCGTGGCCGTCGCTGTTGTAGGGATCGAGCGCCACATCGGTGATGACGGTGAGCGACGGATGCGCGGCCTTCAAAGCACGGATCGCTCGCGGCACTAGGCCGTCATCGGCAAAGCAGGCGGCGGCGTCACGCGTTTTCAGCTCATCCGGGATGCGTGGAAACAGAACCACTCCCGGAACGCCCAGCGCATGCGCCTCACCCGCCTCTTTCACCAGTCCATTCAGGCTCCAACGCGTGCAGCCGGGCATGGATGAGATCGGCGTGTTCTCGCCGCCTTCCTGAAGGAAAAGCGGATAGATCAGATGGCCGGGATTCAGATCCGTCTCACGCACAAGGTCGCGCATGGCGGGAGACTGGCGATTGCGGCGAGGGCGGATGGGCAGGTTCATGGCGGGGAAACTTTACAGTGGTTGACGGTCGTTGAAGCTGTCGCGTTGACCATGGCTTGGCCAGACCACCGTAAACCATCGTCAACAACGTAAACAACGTAAACAACCGTAAACTCCGCCTTCGCTCACGGCAGCGCCTTGGGCAGCAGTTGCTTGAGCTGAATGTGCCGGTATTCCATCACACCACGGTCGCCTTCGAGGCCGATGGGGCCGGTAGCGGGCAGGGCGAGCGCAGCTTCGAGGACTTCGCCGTTGCAGGTGCAATGGGCCACGCCGTCTTTCACTTCAACGATCATCTGGTTCCATTCCTGCGGTTTGTACTGCTTCAGTTCCTTGTAGGGACCGGCCACGAGGTAGTCGCGGCATTGAAGCTGCGGCTTGCGGATGAAGACGCCGCTGTCTGCGTTCACGGACGCTCGGAACTCGAGCTTGAGAATGAAATTCTTTGGAAACTCGGTCACGGTGTAAAGCTGACCGGTGAGCTTGTCCATTTCCTCAGGGAACGTGACCGCGATGGCACCATCCTTGACGATGTAGCGCCCAGCGTCAGCCGCCTCGGTCTTGCCGTCGTGCTTTTCCAGAATTTTGCCCGGATTCGGATCGTCCTTCTTGGTCTTCTCGCGGAAGCACCAGCCGGTGAGGTCTTTGCCGTTGAAGAGTGAGGTGAAACCTGCTTCGGGCTGCCAATCTTCGGCGTGAAGCGAGGAAATCGTGAGTACAAGGAGGAGAGCGATGTGTTTCTTCATGGTTGGGTTGGAGTGTTACTTGGCGACGACGGTGAATCCATCTTTGCTGTCTTTGATCAGCCAGCCAGCCGCTTCGAGCTGCTTTCTCAAAGTGTCCGCCGTGGCCCAATCTTTCGCCTGTTTCGCTTCCCAGCGCTGCTGCGCAAGGGCTTGAATGTCTGCGGGAACATCTGCCGCGACTTCTTCAAGAACAGGTGGCAGGACGATGCCGAGTGCCTGGAGCATGAAATGCAGGCCGTTGCGCGTGGCGGCGGCTTCTTCGGAATTGAGCGCGGCAGGCTTGAGCTTGTTAAGCGTGCCGAAGATGGAGCCGAGGGCACCGGGGACGTTGAGGTCTTTGAGCAGCGTGTCCCAGGCGTCCGAGAAGGGACCGGGGGTAGAGGGTGAGATGTGAGAAGTGAGAAGTGAGAGGGCTTTATCCGCCTTTGCCATTTTTTGCAGGGCCTGACGCGCGGAGTCGAGGCTGTGCATGGTGAAGTTCAGCGGGGCGCTGTAGTGGCCGGAGATGAGGACGTAGCGGACTTCGGCGGCAGAGTAGCCGCGTTTCGAGAGGTCTTCGAGCGTGTAGAGGTTGCCGATGCTTTTGCTCATCTTCCCGCCGTCCACCATGAGGTGCGCGACGTGCATCCAGTGATGCGCAAACTTCCCGTGCGTGCTGCAGCAGCTCTGCGCGATCTCGTTTTCGTGATGCGGGAAGATCAGATCGACACCGCCGCTGTGTAGATCGAAGTCCTCACCAAGGTATTCGAGAATCATCGCGCTGCATTCGAGATGCCAGCCGGGCCGGCCCTCGCCCCAGGGGCTGGACCAGAAATTTTCACCGTCCTCGGGCTTGCGGGCCTTCCAGAGGGCAAAGTCAGTGAGCGAGTCCTTCGTGTACTCGTCGCTGTCCGTCGCGCTGGCCGCTTCGCTGGCTCCGAGACGCAGTTCGCGGTCTTCCAGATGGCTGAGCTTGCCGTAGTCTTTGAACGATGAGACGCGAAAATACACGCTACCGTCCGCAGCCGCGTAGGCGTGACCTCCGGCGACGAGTTTTTCGATCATCGCGATCTGGTGCGGGATGTGGGCCACAGCGCTGGGCTCGATGTGCGGTCGCAACAGGTTCAGGGCATCGCAATCCGTGTGAAACTTCGCCGTCCAGCCCTGGGTGAACTCGGTGAGGCTCTGACCAGCCTTCTGGGAGTCGCGGATCGTTTTGTCGTCCACATCGGTGATGTTACGGACATGCAGCGTCGGCGTGCCGGAGGCCTCTACGACTCGGCGCATCACGTCCTGGGCCACGAAGGTGCGGAAGTTGCCGATGTGCGCCGGACCATAGACCGTGGGGCCGCAGCAGTAGAAACGCAGGGTTTTGCCGTCGAGCGGCGTCACTTCGCGGTCGGTGCGGGTCAGCGTGTCGTGGAGGGTCAGATGAGCGGGCATGCGGGCGGGGAAAAGTGAATGACGAATGAGTCATCCATGTCGTGAAGTTCAGGGGTTCACAAGTTTTTGTATGCGGCGAGCAGGACCAAGAATCAAAGCCCCTTTCAATGACCTGTGAGGCCGAGGCTTTCCGCGCAGGCTACTGAACTAGCACGGTGACTGCCGGACAAGCTTCGGAGATGAGCAGTCTTCCAAGCAGCGAGGGCGTGACCTGTAGCGCACTTCAAGCACGCACCTGCCCTGTCCCATCCAACCAATATTTGTAGCTGCACAGTTCGGCGAGGCCCATGGGGCCGCGGGCGTGAAGTTTGTCGGTGGAGATGCCGATTTCGGCACCAAAACCGAATTCACCGCCGTCGTTGAAGCGTGTACTGGCGTTGTGAACGACGACGGCGCTGTCCACTTCGTGCTGAAAGCGTTCGGCGGCTGTTCTGTCCTTTGTGATAATGCTGTCGGTGTGGTGGGAGCCGTAGCGATTGATGTGAACGATGGCTTCATCAATGCCTGTGACGGTTTTGGCAGCGAGGATGAGGTCGAGATATTCGGTGGTCCAGTCTTCCTCAGTGGCTGCTTTGGCAGGCACGCCTAGGTGCTGCAAGGCAGCGGCATCCCCCCGGATTTCGACTTTGGCCTCGGCGAGACGTTTGCCAACGAGTGGATAGAACGAGGTGGCGATGTCTTGATGGACGAGGATGGTTTCCAGGGCATTGCAGACGCCAGGCTTCTGGCACTTGGAGTTGATGATGATGTCAGCGGCCATCTGCTGGTCGGCATCGGCGTGCACATAAACGTGACAGATGCCGTCGTAGTGCTTGATGACGGGCATTCGGGCGGTGGAGACGACTTTTTCGACCAGACCTTTGCCGCCACGCGGAATGATGAGATCGAGATATTGGTCCATCTTCGCCATGTGCTCCACGCTGGAGCGATCCGTGAAGGGGATGATCTGGATGCTGTCGGGTGGGAGTCCGGCGCGTTCGCCACCAGCCTGCAAGGCGGCGGCAAGGGCGCGATTGCTGTCGATGGCCTCACTGCCGCCACGAAGGATGGTGGCGTTGCCAGTTTTGAAGCAGAGCGAGGCTGCGTCGGTGGTGACGTTGGGGCGGGACTCGAAGATGATGCCGATGACACCGATGGGAACGCGGACTTTGCGAATGCGCAGGCCGTTGGGGCGGGTCCATTCAGCGAGCTTTTCGCCAACGGGGTCGGGCAGCAGGGCGACTTCTCGCACAGCCTCCGCGATGGCTTTCAAACGCTTTGGATCGAGGGTGAGTCGGTCGAGCATGGCCTTGCTGAGGCCGTTTTGCTCGGCACGGGCGAGGTCGAGGGCGTTGGCGGCCAAAATAGCGTCCTGACGCGCCATGATTTCATCGGCCATGGCGATGAGGATGGCGTTTTTCTGCTCGGCGGTGAGTTTGGCAAGGGCGTAGGAGGCGGCACGTGCGCGGCGGCCCATTTCGAGAATGGCGGACTGGATTTCTGAATCGGTCATGAAG
Source organism: Verrucomicrobiaceae bacterium (assembly GCA_964201265.1). GTDB lineage: Bacteria > Verrucomicrobiota > Verrucomicrobiia > Verrucomicrobiales > Verrucomicrobiaceae > Prosthecobacter. The sequence continues at coordinate 1,107 of CAXNGR010000269.1, read as the reverse complement.
TTATGGTTCGTGGTTCTCTGTTCGCAGTTCCCGGTCTGGCCGCAAACGGAACCATGCTCTACTTGGAAGGAACGGGGCCTTCGGGGATCTGGACATCTTTGTCGAGGAGATGGCGGTCGAGAAAGAGGCGCATGTACCCGATGAGTTGCGGGCTGAAAAAAACATGCCCGCCATCGGTGCCGGTGAGCAGGGTGGCGGGAATTCTGGCCTTTTCGAGCGCAACGTCAAACTCGGTGGCCTGGGAGTAGCGGACGATGTTGTCTTTTTCCCCGTGGATGATAAGGAAAGGGGCATCGTCTGGAGTGATGTAGGTGACGGGCGAGGCGCCGCGAGCAATGTCGGGCTTATTTTTGACGGTGCCGCCGAGCAGCTTCGAAAGTCCCGTCTTAGGATCGTCCACATTGATGATCGTGCCTTCACCGGCAAAGGTCAGAAAGTTTGAAGGGCCGCAGAAGTCGAGCACGCAGGTGACGCGGCTGCTTTGCGTGAGATTTGGCCCGAGATCACCCTCCAACTCCTTCAAGCCGCCGGTGACGCCCAGCATGCTGACAAGATGCCCACCTGCGGAGATGCCGAAGACGGCGATTTTGTCGGGATCGATCTGGTTTTCCGCCGCATGGGCACGGAGGGCGCGGATGGCGGCCTTGCAGTCATGAATCTGAGCGGGCCATATGGCCTCGTCGGTGAGCCGGTAGTTGATGCTGGCCCCGGCATAGGGCGTGTCTTTGATCAGGCTAAGCAGGATGCCAGCCTGATCCTTGCTGCCATCCTCCCAGCCACCACCGTGGACGAATACGACGAGCGGACGCGGTTGGGCGGTCTTCGCCTCTGGCAGGTAGAGGTCAAGCTTCTGGCGCGGGTTACCAGCGCCGACGTAGTCGAGATCTCGCACGATCTGATAGCCAGCCGGGCCCTGACATTGAGCCAGGACTGGAAAGACTAGAGCGATAAGGCAAGAGAGGCGCATGAAGGGCCTCTTATACCCGGAAAAGCCGCAAAACAAGAGCCGCGCTAACCTTGCAAAACCTGGATGGTTGTCACCTTGACGCATGGTTAACCAGAACATACTATCAGAATGATGAAAGCCCCCATCCCCGCCCGCTTGCC
>CAXNGR010000268.1:0-6085 GCA_964201265.1 Verrucomicrobiaceae bacterium | reverse complement strand
GCTCGTGCCGTGGATGTAAATCAAGCGCTGCAAAGTTTGGGCGTTGCCTTTCTCCCGGCCTATCATGATGAGCACCCGCGTCACGATGGGATCGCGCCCAGGAGCGTTCACCGGCACGATTTCACCGGTCGGCTGGCGGGCCTTCAGCCGCGCCCCCACGGGCAAGCCCTCTCCCACGATTTTCACGATCTCCAATTGCCCCAACGGAGTCCGCTTCGATCCCGGCGTGTCACCCAGACCAAACTTCGACGTGCTCACGGGGTACATTTTCCGTGGCTTCGTCCAGTCAAACGTGACCATCTTCTGCTGCGCCACGCCGATCACCAAACGGTGCGGCGCGGCGCTGCCGGGCGTGAGTTCCGCCAGACGAATTTCCGGCTCTGGCGCACCGCGATGCCCGCAGGCCGCCAGCGTGAGCGCCAGCAGCGGCAGGCACGGGGATTGAATCAAAGATCTCATGGTTGGAGGTTCCGACTGTGTTGAACATTACGCCCCCACCAGCTTCAGCGTCCGCTTTTCCTTGGCACTCTGGAATGCCGTATCGACGATCTGCTGGCCGATGCGTGAAATGTCGAGGCACAGCGGCCCGATCAATGGCGCACCGGCTTCGAGATGGTGGATGACGTGCTCCACCGGATTGCGGTTCGGCGCTTTGACCTCGTCCACCGGCACCTCGAAGCCTTCAGGCCGGGCACGGGTCTGAACGCGGATGGTTTTCTCGTAGTCGTAGCAGGAGATCGTGCCGTCGGTGCCTTTGAGCACGAAACCGCACTTGGGCTGCGGCTGAAAGGTCCAGGGGTCGGTGAAGGTGCCCCAGCGCGTCTCGCTTTTGCTCAAACCAAAGCTGTAACGGATGACGGCAACCGCATGCTCATCCACCTCCAGCCCGGCGGGCTCGTCCCACACGCCGGTGACTTCGAGCGGACTCTTGCCGCCAAGATGCCAAGTGCCCAGCGTGGTGCCGTAGCCCATGTAATCCAGCAGCGATCCCCCGCCCTGCTCGGCGCTGTAAAACCAGCTCGCTGCCTTTTCTGTGGCACTTGGTTCCAGATCGATCTTGTCCGCACCGTGGCAAAGCGGCCCGCGATTTCCGCCGTGGTGATGAAACTCGCGCACCTCACCGATGATGCCTTCCTGGATCAAACGATGCGCCGTCTGCTGCCCGGCGTCCCAAACGAGCGGCCAGTTCACGGTCAGCAGTTTTCCGTGCGGCTGCATCGCCGCAATCATCGCGTCTGCCTCGGCCAGCGATCCCGCAAACGGCTTCTCCATGATGATGTGCGTGCCGTAGGGAGCGATCTTTTCCACCCATTCGCCATGCTTTGACGCCGCCGGGCAAAGGATCACGATGTCCGGCTTGGTCTGCTCCATGCAGGCCCGGTAATCCGTAAACACCTGCGCTTGGCTGAGGCCAAAGTTCCGTGTCGCGTCCACCAGACGCTCCGGCTGCTCATCGCTGATGCCCACGATCTCTGCGTTGGCATGCTGCGAGGTCTGCCGCAGCAGGTCGCCCATGTGAAAGTGATCGAAGTTGATGCCGGCGATGCGCCATTTTTTGCTCATAAGCCGCGCATCGAAGCCGAAGCGAAGGCCGATGACAATCCAAATCCCCCCTTGCCACGTTCCAGCCTGCGTCTTTCATCCCCACATGGCCGCCAACGAACTCCGCGACACGCCCGGACGCCTGTTGCTCGGCTGGGCGCTGCTGCTGAGTTGCCTCGTCATTCTGGCCTGGCGCATCCACCTCCATCCGGCGGACTACGAGTGGACGGAATACCCCACGGCCCTCGGCGACACGCGCTATTACACCACTCTCGGCCAAGAGGACCGCTACGAACCAAACCTGCGCTTCCCCGGACAGGAAAAGGGTCTGTATCGTCGCAGCATTGATCCGGTCGTGTATGACGACGCCACCATGCTCAAGCTCGCTCTTGATGCCACCGGCAGGCACCTCGTTTACATGCGGGCGCAGGACTGGGGAGACGCGAAAGCCCCCGTTTATCTTAAACATGGCGAGAACCGCTACATTGAGTTCGGGGCACGGAAATTCTACCCGCCGTATGTCCCAGCGAGTCCGTGATTGTGGGCCAAAAACGGCTCATAGAATGCTGTTGGCACCCTGGCAAATCTCCCTTTACTCCGCGCCCCCGACCCTTCCCTTCTTCTCATGCCCATTGCCCGCGCCCTGCTCTCTGTTTCTGACAAAACCGGTCTTCTCGAGTTTGCCAAAGGCCTCGCGGCGCTCGGCGTCGAGTTGCTTTCCACTGGCGGCACGTCCAAGCACCTGAAGGACGGCGGTTTGGAGGTCACAGACGTGTCCGACCACACCGGATTCCCGGAAATGTTCGACGGTCGCGTCAAAACCCTGCACCCGAAAGTCCACGGCGGCCTGCTTCAACGCCGTGACAACGAGGAGGACAAGCGCAACGCCAAGAAGCACGACATTCCCGTCATCGACCTCGTCGTCGTCAATCTCTACCCCTTTGAGCAGACCATCGCGAAGAAGGACGTGACGCTGGAAGAAGCCATCGAGAACATCGACATCGGCGGCCCGTCCATGCTGCGTAGCGCGGCCAAAAACCACCGCTGGGTCACCGTCATCACCGATCCGGCGGATTACTCAGTCGTACTGGCCGAGATGCAGGAAAACGCCGGTGACACTACCCTCGGCACCCGCGAGCGCCTCGCCTGCAAAGTCTTCCAGCGCACCGGCAGCTACGACTCCGCCATCGCCGCCTACCTGAACAAGGAGCAGACCACGCAGAAGACCTTCAATCTCTCCCTGCCGCTCTACTCCGAGCTGCGCTACGGCGACAACCCACACCAGAAGACCTCGCTTTACGGCAACTTCGGCGACTACTTCGTCAAACTGCACGGCAAAGAACTTAGCTACACCAACGTCCTCGACATTCACGCCGCTGCCGAGATCGCGCTGGAGTTCCGCCGCCCCACCGTCGCCATTTTGAAGCACACCAACCCCTGCGGCGTCGGCTGCGCGGATGAAGACCTGCGCGAAGCCTGGCAGAAAGCCTTCGAGACCGACAAGCAGGCACCCTTTGGCGGTGTCATCGTCGTGAACCGCAGCATGACGCTCGGCCTGGCCCGCATCATCTCCGAGATCTTCACCGACGTCATCATCGCCCCCGACTTCGATGCCGACGCCCGCGCCCTGTTGCAGAAGAAAAAGAACCTGCGCCTCATCCAGATGCTCCCTGGCGTGGCCGAAGCCCTCGCCGAACCCGTCATCCGCTCCGCTCCTGGCGGCGTGATGGTCATGGACAGCGACTTCCGTGCTCTCGGCCTCGACGATCTCGAAACGAAGGTCAAGACCATCCGCCCACCGACCCGCGACGAGCTCGAAGCCATGCGCTTCGGCTGGCGTGTCGTGAAGCACGTCAAATCCAACGCCATCGTCTTCGCCACGCATGATCGCACCCTCGCCATCGGTGCGGGCCAGATGAGCCGCGTGGATTCCTGCCGCATCGCCATTTGGAAGGCCAAAGAAGCCGGACTCAGCCTCAAAGGCAGCATCGTCGCCTCCGACGCCATGTTCCCCTTCCCCGACGGTCTCATCGCCGCCGCCGAAGCCGGAGCCACCGCCGCGATTCAGCCCGGCGGCTCCGTGAAGGACGCCGAGGTCATCGCCGCTGCCGATGAACACAAGCTCGCCATGTGCTTCACTGGCGTACGTCACTTCCTGCATTAAGAGCTGGTTTTTCTGTGACCGTTGGTCTTACCCTAGCCTGGAGTGGGATGGGCAGAGTTCCCGCATGCACTATCACACTCGGACGCAAGGCTGGCGAAATTGACCTTGGCGGAGATTTGATCTTCCTCTTGAGCCATCTCTCTGCTTGGATCAATGGCGTAAATCCTCCGGTGGATGGCGGCTACGCAGCGAAATAAATCTCATGAGTCACAGCATTGATCTGGCAGGCAAAGTCGCCCTCATCACGGGCGCTTCACAAGGCATCGGCGCACAGATGGCCCGCACGTTTCATGCGGCGGGAGCGACGGTGGTTTTGAATCATCCCGGCATCGACAGCACAGGCGAGGATGCCCAACGAATTGCCAATGCGCTCAACGCCTTGCGTTCTGGCACTGCGTCAGTCATGGCGGCCAATGTGGCGGACACGCAAGCCGTGCAAACGATGATGTCCAGCATCCAGCAGGCGCATGGTGGCCTCGATTTCCTCATCAACAACGCCGCCATCTTGCGAGATCGCACCATCGCGAAAATGTCGATGGAGGAATGGGACTCGGTGATCGATGTGAACCTCACAGGCGTCTTCCAGTGCTGCAAATTCGCGCTGGAGATCATGCGCGATCATGGGGCCATCGTTAGCATGGGCAGCATCGCGGCGATCCAGGGCTTCTACGGCCAGGCGAACTACGCGGCGGCCAAAGCCGGCGTGCAGGCCATGATGCGCGTGCTCAGTCGTGAGGCGGCGCGGCGAAACATCCGCGCCAATGCCATCGCTCCCGGTGTGGTGGACACTGCGATGGCGGCGACCATCCCTGAAAACGTGCGTGCTGAGATGATCAAGAACGTGCCGCTGGGCCGCTTCGGCACCACGGAGGAGGTCGCGAATGTGGCGCTCTTTCTTTGCTCGCCGCTGGCCTCGTATGTCCCAGGTCAAACGATCGAAGTGAACGGAGGCTGGCGCGGCTGAGAGCCGCAGCGCTTCAAGTGAGCGCGGATGAAGCCATCGCCGCCATCCCCAGCGGCGCGACGGTTGCCGTGGGTGGATTTGTCGGCGCGGGTCATCCAGAGATGCTCACGTCGGCATTGGAGCGTCGGTTTCTGCAAACTGGCACGCCGCACGATCTCACGCTCTACTACTGCGCCGGGCAGGGAGATCGCGCTGAGCGCGGCTTGAACCATCTCGCGCACAAGGGGCTGATCAAACGCGTCATCGGCGGACATTGGAACCTCGCGCCGAAGCTCGGCGCGCTGGCGTTGGCGAACGAGATCGAGGCTTACAATTTTCCGCAAGGCGTGCTCAGCGTGCTGCTGCGCGAGATCGCGGCGAAGCGGCCGGGACTCATCACGCAGGTCGGTTTGAATACCTTCATTGATGCTGCGCAAAGCGGCGGCCGCATGAACGCGCGCACCACGGAGCCGCTGGTGGAGCGCATCGAGCTGGATGGGCAAACTTGGCTGCGCTACAAGCCCGTGCCCATCCACGTTGGCCTCATTCGTGGGACCACGGCGGATGCGCGTGGCAACCTGAGCATGGAGCGCGAAGGTTTGATCGGCGAGGTGCTGCCCATCGCGCAAGCGGCGAAAAATCACGGCGGCATCGTCATCGCACAGGTGGAAAAGTTGGTGGACTCATTTGCTGATCCTAAGTCTGTGCGCGTGCCGGGCATCCTGGTGGATTACATCGTCGTCAGCGATGGCTCACAGCATGATCAGACCTTTGGTGTGACCTTTGACGAGTCCTTGGTCACTTCTCGCAGCGATGACTTCAGCCTACCGACGATGGGCTTCTCGGAGCGCAAAATCATCGGTCAGCGTGCGCTAAAAGAGATTCGCGCTGGCGACATCGTGAACCTCGGCATCGGCTTGCCGGAAAGTGTAGCCATGGTCGCAGCAGAAACCGGACGCTTGAAGGAATTCACGCTCACCGTCGAGAGCGGTCCCACCGGCGGCGTGCCTGCATCGGGCTTGAGCTTTGGTTGCAGTCACTTCCCGGAGGCGATCATCGATCAGCCATCGCAATTCGACTTCTACGACGGCGGCGGCATCGACATCGCCGTGCTCGGCGCGGTGGAGGTGGATGCAGAAGGCAGCGTGAACGTCACCAGCTTCGCCGGTCGCTTCGCTGGTGTCGGCGGCTTTGTGAACATCGCCCAAAGCGCACGGCGGCTCGTGTTTTGCCTCACTTTGCGTGCTGGAGATCTCGATGTCGCGGTCGAAGCCGGTCAGCTCAAGATTGTTAAAGAAGGCCGTCATCCCAAGTTCGTGCGCAGCATCCAGCACGTCTGCTTCCATGGACCCACGGCGCTCCAGCGTGGGCAGGAGGTCTTTTATGTCACGGAGCGCGCCGTCTTTGCCCTCACGCCGCAAGGATTGAAGCTCATC